>NZ_JACTOJ010000031.1:0-50703 GCF_032335695.1 Clostridium sp. 19966 | reverse complement strand
AAAAGCTATGTACAAGCATACGAAGCGGTAAACGAATTCATGGAATTTTATAACAAAAGAAGAATTCATTCAAGTTTGAAGTTTATGTCACCAAATGAATTTTATAACCTTCATTTTGGAGAAAATCTAACTAATATTCAAATAAGGGTGTAATTCTAAGAAATTTAGAGAATTTATTGGGTTTTGTCCAAAACCAAGGGGTTAATCCGATTATTCCCCACATTTATTGACACAAATTCATATTATTTGTAGCACTTATTTTAAAACTATTGCTTATTTTTTTAATAATATTATACTATTAATTGTCATGTGACACAAGTGAGACATTTTATTTATAAAAGGAGGTATTTTTTATGAAACCATTATTTATATTTATATGGATTTTCCCTGTTATTTTTATTCTTCATGATTTCGAGGAAATAATAATGATTACTGCTTGGAAGCAACGAAACAAAAAATATATAGAGAGTTTAAAAATCAGGCATATTCCAATTGATTTTAATGCTTCAACTGCAGCGTTTTCAATTGCAGTAGCTGAAGAATTTCTTATAATTTCAATAATTACATTAGTTTCATCTTTAATTAGCAATTACATTGTTTGGTATGGATTTTTTATTGCTTTTACTATTCATTTGTTTATTCATTTATTTCAGTTTTTATTTTTTAAAAAATATGTACCATCAATAATAACCAGCATAATTTTTATTCCTATTTCTTGTTTTATAATATACAAGACTACTATGTTACTGAACTATAATTCTTCAGCTTCATTAGTTTCTATATTAATCTGTACGATAATCATGGTGATAAATGTTTTGTTTTTGCATAAGGTAATGGAAAAATTTGATTTTTGGCTTGAATGCTATTCTAATTCATAATCTCTTACTTTATTCTTTTCACCACGTTCCTCCATAATTGCCACATTTTATTTCTATGAGTAGCCAAATGATATAATAAGTCAAATCGTAGAAAGCAACAGTGAAGATGATTTTAAAGATTTCAAAATTTTTGAACATGTTGAACTTCTAACTTCTCTTCATGCAAAACTGAATTTTGCTGTGGTTATTGAAAATGAAAAAGCAGATTTTGTCTTGTGATTCAATATATTTATTAGTTTCCTTCGTAAAATAGAGTTCTGCTAAAAGGATTTTTGAAGACCTTCGTAAATTTACTATCTGTATTTATCTAAATTCTTTACATATGAACCTGATTCATAGACGGGCTATTTTTGAGTTCTATGAGGCATGTATTTATTAAGTTTTTAAATTCTTCAAAATTGAAATTTACAATAATAAATGATTATTTTTTATATAAAAAACTAATAAGAATTTTTAAATTATTGGTATATTCTGTATATTATCGTGTTGCTAATTCTAATGTATCAAAATTCACTTTACTTATGCTATTCAAGTGATTGGCTCGATATAAATTACTTTAAATCGTAATTATTAGATATTGCTTCAATTTCAGTATGAGCATCATTTTTTGACATAGTTTAATCTTCAAATATTATTTAGTCAAAATTATTCATCTTAAATCCATTTTACTCTTATTAAAATAACAATAGTTAAGTTAGTTCATTAAGATAATATGTCTGTTGTTGACTCAATAAAAGCATTATCCATTCATTATAATTTCTTATACTTATCATAATCTTTTTCATAAATGCAAAAATAAACTTCACTGTAATAACGCTCTCAATAAGAATAAAATCCGCAAGTTTGTTTTGTGAACATATGATATTTATTTTTATGCATCTATAAAAATTCACATAAGAAATAGGTCAAGAAATTTTTCTTGACCCTTACTATATGAATATTATACCCTTGCAAGCCATTCATTCACTATGCTGTTAAATAGTCCTTCCTGCTCTATATGAAGATTATGTCCTGCTCTGTCCAGTACAGCAAAAGTTGCTCTTGTAAAGTTTTCTAATATATTCCAAGCATCCTTATAACCAACACAATTGTCTTGTTTCCCTAACAATATAAGTGCAGGCTTATCGAATTTACTACTTAGCTTATCTACATCGAATGAGAAAGCATATCCATTTTGCTGAAGGCTTTGCAGGAAGCTGCTATTGGCTATATTAACACCAGCCATTATTTCATTTTGATTTCTTTCATAGATTCTTTCACTTTGAACTACCATTGATGAATCAAAATCTTCAGCTTCCTCTGCAGTTAGTTTAGATAACAAAATACTGTCTCTTACTAAAATAACATGCTCAGGGACATTTCGTTTTTTATACTCGGGTATTATAACCGGACAAATTAATACAACCCCATCAACCCTATCTTGCATCTTGTACACTACTCCTCTTGACAGATAACCGCCATATGATTGACCTGCAATCAAAAAATTTTCATTAGGAATAATTTTTTCTATAAAATCAATTACAATGTCAAGCATAGTATCTGAGTTACTAATCCATTCTGCACTCTCTGATTTACCCATACCTGGCAAGTCGATATATATCCTTTTATAACCCTCTTTATCTTGAAATATTGGCTCCATACATCCAGTCATTAACCTATGGTCTGGATAATATCCATGTATCATAACAATTGGCCTTCCTTCACCAATTATCTCATAATTTATTGATATATTTTTTATCTTGCATTCCATTTTTTCACCTTTTTATAGTACATATTTAGCATCACATATAATGATTTTGCTATAGACTAATTTTAATGTTTCTCTACAAAAAGCTAAAGCTAAAAAACATTTTTATATTATTCTTTACATAAAAAACTACCACCCATTACTGCTGAACTGCCCTCTATTTACTTTACAGAGAGCATATCATGTGGTAAGAGTGGTGGCTTCAAATCATTTATTTCTTACATATACAATTTTCTTTATGCTGTCTATAGAGAGAAAAAACTCTTCAGCTAAATCCTTAATTTTATATCCACTTTCATACTTTTTGCGTATTATTTCATTTCTAGCTTGTATGTTAGCTCGACTTCCTGAAATTTCTCCCCACTTTTTTCTCTCTTTCAATTGATATGGAACATAAATATATTCACCCTGAATATATTTTTGAATTTCTTTAACTAAATTATCTGGCAAAATTCTTTCAATTTTTGCACTCTTCATAAAGCTTCTCTCCTTAAATAAATACTGCAAATTAAAGAGACAAAGCCTGCATATATGACCTTTAATTATTAAAGGTTAGTATACTTATTACCTCTGTGCAAACTGTAACCCTCTGTCATTCTACAGGCTTTGCGCAGAATATATTAATTCATTGCGTTCTAAAAGCTGAGATCTCATTTTGTTATCCCCCTATATGTTTTTATTTCATAAATCATACCAAATATCACACAAATTATCAACCAATTTCTTGCTTCCTAATTTATACTTCATATATCAGATTTATAAAGATAATATAGAAGAAAAGTATTTCTAAATAAAAAAATATGTTCCCTCCATAGAAACAGCTTTTATTATTTTAACTGTCTACCATAAAGGGAGCATATCATTTGTAGCTTTGCAATTCCAAAATGTCTAGTTAATTATATAATAGCTATTTTTAATTTACATACCTACTGGTAATCCTGGGATATCTGCCAAGTGATAAATGATAACAATATTTGTTAACAATATTGTTAATGTAAGTATAGTTATTACTGAAAAAACTTTTTTTCCTTTAAAAAACACCTCAATCACATCCTTTTATTTTTTTGAGTATACATTTGACAAAAATCACATATCTCTAGCACAGCTTTCGCGTTTCCTGAAGTTGTAAAGTATCTCAAAATTTCAATCATTAAAGTTGGATCAACACTCTTTACTGAATTCACTAATTCAATAAATTCATTTTCAATATCAACTTCGATTTTTTTGTTGGGGATATGTATTAGCTCTTTTAAAATATCACTAATTACAAAAGAATAGTTATAGGATTTCCCGTAATTTAAAGCTTTATATAGATATGCAATAGCACTATCTACGTCTGCAAGTTGTAAATACCTTCTACTAATTTCTAAATATAGCTGTGGAATAAAAGGAAACATATCAGGTACATTATTTATGTTGTCAAGAATATAGTTTAATGATTTTTTAGCTTCATCAATCCTATTTGATAATATAAATATTTCAGCTTTATTATTTTCATAAATCAATCTGTTTCCGTAATTCTCTCTTGGCATGTAGCTAATTAAAAGCGAGTAAATATTTAAAGATTCGCTATATCTGTTAACATGAAATAGGCAGGAGGCTTTTAATAGTAAAATTTTATTGTATAAGTCACCGAATTTATCTTTAGTGTTTTCATTAACGATACTTTCCAGAGCCTTGATTTTTTCAAGTGCTTTAGTATAGTTCTCCATATAATTATAGTACAGTATACTATTAAATAACAGCATAGATTTATTTACTTCATCAATTTGTGGAAAATGATCTATTGCATATGTACAAACATCAACTCCATCTTGGTATTTGCCCATATAGAAATATACATTGGATAACTTTTTTAAAATAATAATTAAATTTTCGATATTCATGTCCAAATTTATAAGACACCTAACATTCTCAAAATAAAGTGATGATTTATAAAACACCTTATTTTTAGGCTCTGTTTTAAATCAGTGTTGATTTTTACACTGATTTAAAACTTCCTTCAGTTCGGGAGGCTATGTTTTAAAATGTTGATATTATCGTTTAAGTTCTAGAAACTCTTAGGGATTGCGACTTATAATTGGCGTAATTTTGCCCAGGACGGGCAAAGCAATTTTAGCGCCATGGATGGCGCAATAAAATTGGTAGCCAATTATAACAAAGCGGCCCTTAGAGTTTCTTACATGGGTTCTGAAAGAAACCATGCTAGACGAAAAACGCCTTTATCAACATCCTTTTAAAACATAGCCTATTTTTAAAATAGTAATCACCAGCTATATCATATATGGCTATCTTTTTATCTGTATAATCCCATTTAAGCATAAATTTTTCTGCTTCATTTAAAGTATCAGCAAAGGCATTATCATTAGTATTAGCAAGCTGTTTTAGCTCATAAATAAAATTATCTAATATTTTTCTAGCTTGAGTTTTTTCGTCCTCTAATAAATATTCTATGTCCACATCCAAATGAATATTATCTCTTTCTAATATTTCTTTAGCATGAGATAGAATTATTTGAGCAGTAGACCTAGTCAACCCCGCTTTACCATTTTCAATTTGACTTATTAGATTTCTAGTTACATCATTCCCTACAATCTGCTCTTGACGCAACCTATACTTCTCTCTAAATAATCTTAATTTTTCTCCTATTGTGTATACTTTGTAGATTTCCATACAGCGTCACCTCCCCTGAAAAAAATATGTATGTTTTTATAATTATACAAGTTTTTACACAAAATGTTAATATAATATAATTAATGTGTTACGTAACAAAATATTTTTACAATACTAGCTTCTTAAAATTTTCATATGACAATATTAAGATTTTATATAAAATTTATAGAAGATTATTACAGTATTCCATACTAATTTGCATTAAATTTTTATTAATAATCAATAAACAAAATATATTTGATTTCGCTAAATAAAACAGTTATTCTTTGTTTAAATTATATTAGAAACAGAAAAAGAGCTTGCTAAAATCATACGATACAAACAAGCTCGTCATCAAAACTGAGTATACGGTCAATATTTTCAAAATTGCTAATATTGTTTAATTAAATTTAACCATTTTTCAATTCTTCATCTATGATTATTATAAATACTTTTTCATATTCTCAAGAATGACTGAATATGCGTTTGGCCACATATGGACTCCTTCCACAGTAAACTCTGCTTTCAAATTTCCTTCTTCGTCTGTCAAACCTTCATTAACATTTATAAAGTTAAGCCCTAGTTTTAAAGCTAATTCTTTTACTTCCTCATTTACTATCATAATATTCACATTATTACGTGAAGCAAACATGCCTTTCTTGCTTTCTAAATCTAAGCCAAAACTTTCTTTTGCATTTACTGGATAATAGGCCATTACATATACTTCACATTTAGGTAACTTTTCTTTGATTTGATTCAAAATTTCATTATAGTTTTCAAGAAATATTTCTTTTTTACCGTTATCCAGACCACCGCCAATATCATTTGAACCAATATTTATAAATATTTTTGATGGTTCTAAATCAAAAATACATACATCGATTATAGTTAGTAATTCGCTTGTAGTAATACCGCCAACTCCACGATTATAGATTGCGCAGTTTAACTCTAAAGTATATTGCATTTCTTCAATAGGAAATTGCTCCATTAAGGAAGAGCCAACAAATAAGATCTGATTCTTTCTAATATGCTTATTACGCATCTTATATTTCTTTATTAAACCTTTCTTATATTCAAGAAAATTCTTGTGATCCCTTTGTTGTATCGCTTCTTTAATTTCTGGATTTTGCAAAAGTTCTATCATTCTTT
Organism: Clostridium sp. 19966; assembly: GCF_032335695.1. Classification (NCBI taxonomy): domain Bacteria; kingdom Bacillati; phylum Bacillota; class Clostridia; order Eubacteriales; family Clostridiaceae; genus Clostridium; species Clostridium sp. 19966. The sequence goes on along the minus strand of NZ_JACTOJ010000031.1, from coordinate 44,277 downwards.
TTGTTGTCATAATAATCACTCCCATTTTTTATTTTAAAATTATATTATCCAATTCTATAGCTCCCACTAACCTCTGATTTAGACTACCTCAACGTATTCTCACTGGAATCACGCTCCCCAATGTTGGAACTCGCGTACCACTACGAATGGCCCCCTGATCATATATTCAATAACACATTCAGGCTTTGGTGAATCTATGATTATATCATCAATATTTCCAAATCGTACTAAGCCATGTGGATTTAATTTCATTTTTTTCAATACCTTGCAATTTACTTCCTTGTTTTTATTATAAGCTTGAAATATATATAACGTCTAATATATAATTATATATATTATATATACATTTATATGTATGGAAGGATTAATTATGGAACTATTACAACTTAAATATTTTCAAACCGTTGCTCGCTATGAGCACGTAACACGAGCAGCAGAAGAACTTCATATCCCTCAACCGGCACTTAGTAAAACTATTTCTCTTTTAGAAAAAGAACTCGGAGTTTTATTGTTTGACCGCCGCGGAAAGTATATACATCTAAATCAATATGGTAAAGCTTTTTTAAAAAGAGTAGAACAAGCATTGAATGCCCTAGAGGACGGAAAAAATGAACTTAATGATTTAGCTGGAAAGACATTTGGAGACGTTAAGTTGGCTGTATTAGCTGCTTCTAATCTATTGCCAGAACTCTTAAGTTCCTTTCGCAAGGAATATCCGCACATAAGTTTCAGCCTTATACAGCATTTCCCTGGTTCAATAACTAAACCAGATTTTGACTTATGCATTTCCTCATCCAACATTAAGCTTGAAGGTACTAATAATATTCCTATTGTAAAGGAAGAAATCTTTCTCGCGGTTCCAGTTGAACATCCTCTTGCTAACCGAACAAGTATTCATCTAAGCGAGGTTGCAGGCGATGATTTCATAAGCCTAAAATCTGGTCAGAGCCTTCGGGAAATCACTGATAAGTTTTGCAAGTATGCTGGGTTTAATCCTCATGTTATATTTGAAAGCGACGATCCAGCAACTGTTCGTGGTCTTATTAGAGCAGAGCAGGGTATCGCATTTATACCTTCAATTACATGGGGTGGATCTACAGGAACTTCTATGAAGCTTTTGCATATTGAAGAACCTGTTTGTGAAAGAACCATATCACTCTCATATAATGTAGAACGCTATCTACCACAGGCAGCGCGATTATTTCGTCAGTTCGCAACTGATTATTTTGCTAAGCTTAGTTTAAATGACATCTAAGTGTATAATTAAACTATAAAATATTATTATTTTCTACAAAACCATGACGCAAATGCTCCTTAACCCTCTACAGAGTATATCTGATTTCTGTATTAGCTATTTCATTAAAGGTCTCGCAAGCTTTTCTGATCGGCGTTTTTAAAAATTCACTAAATGCTTGACGCTGTCCCTCTCTAAGATTTTCACCAGAAATAAGTGAAGCCGAGACATTGAGCAGCCATCTCAGTGTTGAAAGCACTTTAAAATAATCAAAATTATTTATTTCCTTTCCCAATATCTCCTTATAGGCAGTCAGCACTTCTTCTGCAAAAGAATCAAGTCCTCCCCTTTCCAACAGACAGATTGTCCATGCAAGATCAAATCTGTAATCACCGATTCCCCATACCCAATCAATAACATAAGGCTGATTTCTCTGGTTTATAATAATATTCCATGGATGATAATCTCGATGAAGAATAGACGGGCTTAAATCAACCACAGTATGCTTCTTATTTTCCAACCACAAATATATTGGTTTTAATTTTTCTATATTATAAATATCTAGTATCTCCTTTATTTCCTCTAATTCGTTATCAATAAGCTTTTCTGATTTCACCTTCGTTTTATCGATCTTTGTAATTGCAATGTCCTTTTTATGTAAATCATATAGTAATCTGCTAAATGTAATAACCATTTCCCTTTTCTGTTCTATCTCCACTTCCTGATATATATCCCAAAACATCTTACCTTTTATTCGTTCCATAACCATGAAGGGATATTTAAATTCATTCATCAAAGTATCGTGTCCAATATATTCCGGTACGTTATAGCCGCTTTTAGATAAAAACTTAAGCGCCTGACATTCTTTTTCAATATCTTCTGCTCCTTTTTTATTTCCTGAATAAATTTTTATAATATAATCTTTCTGTTCTCTATTTATATTATTTTTAACATATATTGAAAATGAATAAATACTTCCTGCCCAGCCAGATTTAAGCTGAATTATATTTTTATCCAGCAATTCATAATTTTGATACACTGTATACATTATTTTTTTAATCATGCCTTTAATATTTTCCATAGATACCTCCCAAATTAATTATTTGACCTATATAGAAATTTAATAGTTTTTCTTAAATTATAAATGCTACTTAATAATATTATACTAAGTCAATTACCAATTTACAAATAAGTATATTTTTGTTATTACTCAAAATAAAAATCTTATAAATCTAGTAAGATCAGTCAGAGTCACACGCTTATCAGCTGGTTTTCCGAACACTAAAGCATAAAAACCCTCTTGCTTTTTACATAAAAAAGTAAGAGGGTTTTTATGCTACTTTTGATTTTTGCACTTCCTAGCAGCTTCCTTGATATTTTTCACAATATATAGTTTTTCGTTGTAGCAACACGCAAGTCTCCACACGCCTTAAATGTTGAAAAAATGCTGCATGAAGCTGGTGAGGCCTTGGAGGCAAGTATATTTCGTCAAAAAAACGTATGATTACATAAGTTTTAAAAATTCCCTTCTATTCGATTAATAGGTAATTATTTTCTTCATTAGCTGGTTCCAGCGTTCTGATTTCAAAAGACTTACATCCCGAAGCAATAAAAGGATCAGCTTTTGCAATATTCGTGGCTTCAGCAAAACTCTCAGCTAAAAAAATTACCATTCCTCCAGGATAATCCGTGAAAGGCCCGCAAAGAACAAGTTTACCTTGTCTCTTCAATTGTTTTAAATGTTCAACGTGGCTCTTTATGAGCTCATCATTGAGAGGCTTTATGTTTTTCATTAAATATACATACATTCTTGTTCAAGCTCCTTTTGATTAATGTTATAATAAAATTTTTTAGCAAATATTACTATTTATGTCCCATATCATCAATAGATTTTAGATTTCTTAATCCGTTCAAAAATACCGTCAAAGCAAAGTTAAGGCTATCCTCCTGTGAATAGTTAATTCTAAAACCTAAGTCCATCTCAATAGATGAAAAGCCATGCAGCATGCTTCGTAAACCTCTTACTGCATGGATACTTTCCTCCTTTGATAGATCATAAGCTCCCAAAAGCTTAATAAATATTTGTACTAGTTGATTACTTAATGAATCAAATTGTGGCTCGTAAGGGTCCGGAGCTTTTGATATTGAACGATATAAGCCAGGGTGCTTATGCACAAATTCTATATACGCTTTTGAAACTGATATGATTGCATCATCACCTGTACATCCTACAGCTGCATGTATCACAGAATCATATAACAGCTGCATGCCGTAATTAGCCATTTTTTGTTTTAAATCCGATAATCCCTGAATGTGGTTGTAAAGTGATGGGGTCTTTATGCCCAGTCTTTTGGAAACATCTGATAATGTAAGTTGTTCATACCCCTCTTCATTACAAATATCAATAGCTACCTCAAGTATTTTTATTAAATTTATTTGAGCTCTTGGTGACATATTTCCTCCTAGCAATTTATTTTTTTACTTTACGTATAGCTTTTTCAAGTTCTAATAATGGTTTATGAAGTAAATTGCCATGGCCAGGTGCAATTACTTCTGGTTCAATCTCAAGTATTTTTTCAGCACTTTTGATTGCTAATGCTTTAGACCAAGTTGCCATTGCTGGAAAAGGAAAGCTCCAATTGATCATACCAGCAATTGCAAGACCTCCCTTAGTCTGCAATGCATCGCCTACAATAAGAATTTTATCTTGTGCACTCCAATAAGAGGTCGTTCCTGGCGTATGTCCCGGTGTCCATATTGCTGTCAAAGAACCAATTTGATCTCCATGTCCAATTGTTTCATCACAGATAGGAATTACTTTTTTAGAGTAACCACCTTTTAGTGGTAAATTTGGTTCATCTGGATCAAGTGAAAAATCGCCATTCATAAATCGACTTTCTCTTTCGGGCACAATTACTTTAGCATTTGGAAGTGCTTCTTTAAGCATTGACAATCCTCCAATATGATCAGTATGGCAATGTGTAAGCAAAATTCTTGTGATAGGTTTGCTTAAGCTATCTGAAAATCTAAGAATCTTTGGTACCATCATAGACAACCCAGTATCGATGAGTGTTAGTGTTTTTTCTTCTTCAATTACGTAAACATTGACCGGAAAAAAATTCGGCATAATGGTAAGTTGATATAGTGATTTGTAATTTACAATTCTCATACATTTTCACTTCCCTTCACTTTAATAACGAACAAAACTAACTATATAAGTATAATAACTAATATAATTAGTCTTGTCAATTCTTATTAGGGATTTTTCGTATTTAATAAAGAGGTTTTTTTCTCCATCAACAAAAACAAATGCGCAAAACCTATCTTCAGATTTTACTATTATATAGTGTCAAGGTTGTGTGTTATTACATGATGATGCAAGTCTTGCGCTTTCAAGTAACTCAGTTATTTTTTCATTTTCAACTTGCTTATTTATATATTTTCTTATGCTTTTACACATTTCAATTTCTTTAATCATTTAATAGTGTACCTTTCAAGATTATTTTATCAACTATATTAGCAATTTCTTCAGGTGATTTTTGGGCTCCATCATGTATCCATTTCACAAGAGTATTAAAGAAGCCCCCAGCACTAAAAGTTAATATGTATTCTAACATATTACTATTCTCAAGTTCTTCATTATTACCTATAAGCTCTCCATGAAGAACAGGTAAGTACTCATTATATTTTTGCAATATCATAAATAACAAATTATTTTTCTCCATTATAGCTAAAAACTCTAAATGTTTATTCCAAAAAGTAAAATAAACTTTTGCAACATTATGCACTTTTAATATTATTTCTTCCTGTAACAATTCCTTATACTCACAGCATAATTTTTGTATGTACATGTTTAAGATGTCTTCCTTAGTCTCAAAATTACGATAAAATGTACGTCTCGTTAATTGAGCACGTAAAGCTATTTCTGTTATTGTTATTTCGTTATAATGTTTCTCTGATAATAACTCCAATAATGCATTCATTAACCATTCTTTAGACTGAATTGATAATGGATTAATTCTGTTTTTCTTTTCCATGATTATTCCCCACATTTATTGACACAAATTCATATTATTTGTAGCACTTTAAAACTATTGCTTATTTTTTTAATAATATTATACTATTAATTGTCATGTGACACAAGTGAGACATTTTATTTATAAAAGGAGGTATTTTTTATGAAACCATTATTTATATTTATATTTATATGGATTTTCCCTGTTATTTTTATTCTTCATGATTTCGAGGAAATAATAATGATTACTGCTTGGAAGCAACGAAACAAAAAATATATAGAAAGCTTAAAAATCAAGCATATTCCAATTGATTTTATTGATTCACTTGTAGAAATTAAAAGGGAAATTGCCGTACAACAAAAAGTGATATATCGTTAAGAATCATTAAATATTAAAAAATTTGGTTACATATAGGGATACGGCAACGATTCGTGTAAAAAAGACCTCTTAGCATATTCCAGTGAAAAAAACAAGCCATATATGAAAATTTTTCTAAAAGATTGTTTGTTATTGAGTTAAATTATATTATACAGGGTATCTGTAATAATGGAACAGAAACGGCAATAAAAAATACAGAAATTACCAATCAAAATATTTTCTATTGCCTTCCTTATTTGTTACCATGTTAGTTCAAGTTCATCACAATGAGCATCACCTTTTAATTCATTACTTACTATTTTCAGCGTAATACTTTATAGCTTCTCCGATAAATTTAGACGCGCCATTCTCATATATCTTATCTGTAGTATTCGTACCTTTATTGGCACTTGATAAATAAACATCAGCCATACCTGAGATAAAGCACTTATTATGCAACTCTGTATCCGTGTAATAAAATTCATAATTTTTTAGAGTTATAAAATGGCCTTGAAGGCGTTAAAAATATTTCAATGCCTGAACCTTAAACTTGTATTAATGGTTTATAATTTTTTATATACAGATTTTCCTCCATAGTAAACTTCAGCAATGTTAGACATGCTTGCTATATCCTTAAGAGGATCTCCTTCAACAATCAAAAGATCAGCAATTAGTCCTTCTTTTATCAGGCCTATTTTATCCGACATACCAAGTACCTCAGCACTAGCTGAGGTAGCAGCCTTGATGGCCTCAAGCGGTTCCATTCCATAATTCACCATATATTTCATTTCTAACGCCACTGGAGTAATAGGTGCACCATCAGCAACCAAATCCGTACCTGCTATGGTCTTAACACCTGTTTTTATAAGTTTTCCAAAGTTATCCCTATAAGCTTCAGCTGCACTTTTATAGTATTCATAATCTTTTATTGCACCATCAACCATAACATTTCCAGTTGCGCCTTTACCTGCATAAGCTTTTAGATATTCATAAATTCCTGTATATGCAATTATTGTCGGAACCCATACAATATTTTTCTCTTTCATTTGCTGTGCCTGATCCACTGTTAAATATGTACCATGCTCGATTGTATCAAATCCTGCATCAATACACATTTGTATGGATGGCTGAGTTCCAGAATGAACAGCAATTTTTACACCTACTCTATGAGCTTCATCAACAGCAACGTTAAGTTCTTCTTGAGTGAACTCTGGTGTATTAGATCTATGACTTGATAGAATCTTAATCCATTGAGCTCCATTTTTTATCTGCTCACGTACTGTTTTTCTAATCTCCCAAGGACCATTAACTTCCTTTATACCACCCTTTAACTGCCAGCCATGTCCCCCAGTCATGCATATTCCAGCACCTGAATCAATTATACGCGGTATTTGTATAAAACCTCTTGAAGCTGCCTTTTTCATGGATATGCATAAATGTTCTGGAGAAGCTACGTCTCTTATTGTTGTAACACCTGCCTTAAAGGTGCTTTGTGAGTTCTTTAAAGCCATGTAGGCAATCATAAAATCGTTATATTCACTATAGTCCGGCTTTGTCCACCAATAACCAATATGAACATGCATGTCTATAAGACCTGGAAGCAATGTGGCATCCTTATATTCCTGTACGCATTCCTGTGGATATAATTTCTTAAGTTGCTCTGCGCTACCAATTTTACCTATTAAGCCTTTCTCATCAATAAAAATCGCTGTGTTATTTAATACTGTTGCTCCATCCCCTGTAATAATTTTATCAACTTCAATAATCAATTTCATTCCTCCCTTAGAATTAATAAAGTAATCAGTGTGCATATATACAAATTTAATATCACGCACATCTGCTTTAAGCTCCTCATTTACTTACCACCTATATTAGTCCATGATTTCATTATGCAAAAGCTCATACATTAACCTTTCAAGTCTCTTTAATTCCTTAACGGTTGTTTCATCGAAATTCATGTGATTATTTTCTTCATTTATTTCATTCATTAATCTGATAAAATTCAAAAGTTTGAAATCAATACATTGTTCCCCTTCCATTTTGGAGTAAATATACATAGGTCTGATTTTAAGATCGGATATTACAGTTAATTCTTTACCGTCTATTCTTCCCTTGGATATATTCAATCGGACTATATTATTCAGACGCGAATTAGGAATATGTTCGTGGCAGGAAATAAGATCACCTAGTGCATAAATAATTAGCCCCTGTTTTGTGATTCCGGAGTATGGATCAAGAAAAGCATACTTCTCCATTGGCTGAATGCCATGTGGGTGATTTCCTATAATGATATCTATCCCTAATGAAATCAGTTTATGCCCCATATCAATTACATTTTGGATTGGATATGACTCAAATTCCAGACTCCAATGAATACAGGCAATAACAATATCTGCCTGCCGCTCTGTTTTTGCCGCATGCACATGATTTTTTATCAATGAAATATCACAATCCGGACGATTAAGTCTTATGTAATTTACAAGGTAGTCTTTATCCTCGGGCACCGGTTTCCCATTGGTAGAAAATGTATACGAGAGAAAAGCAATACGAATCTCGTTTTTCGTGACAAGCTGAAAGTCATCCCTCTGCTGCTTGGTACTTGCGGTGCCCACATGAGAACAGCCCTTTTTATCCAGAAATTCAAGTGTTTCTAATAATCCTGCTTCACCCATATCAAAACAATGATTATTGGCCGTTGAAAAGAAATTAATTCCTTTGCCTTCTCTATAAAAAAGGTCAAAAGCCTCTGGTGTATTATTAAGAGCAGGAGCTTTAAGTATATTCTTAGGAACAAAGCTCGCTGAGATTGAAGGAACTATCGGTGTTTCTAAGTTAGCACAGCAAATATCGGAATTAAACAGAAAATCCTCAGCTTCATCCCATAATTTCGAAGTGTTATCTGTCCGTATATGATGAGAAGCCAGAATATCTCCCCCCGCAGTAAACGTGAGCCTGGAGGTTTCTTCAAAGCCCTTCAATAAAGAGAATTTTAAATCCTGATTTTTAAAATATTCTTCAATGCGCTTTCCTTTCTCTGCTTTTTCAATTGGATTGAAAAAATATTTATACCCCCACCAAAGCTTTTCACCAAAGCTCATAAATTCTGCATTGCCCTCAGTTTCATGAGAGTATTTGAACTTTTCCTTATGAAGTAGCCAGTTAATCCGGCATATTAACTTTAATAATACAGCTGACATATGTTCCTCCTTAGTTTTAGATATCATTAAGTAATTTATCCACTTGAGATAACTTTGCTATCTTGGGATTATCAATTAATAATTCACCGCGCATTACCATATCAACTTCTGATAAAGCCCGTAAATCAGTTAATGGATTATTTTTTATAACAATCATGTCCGAAGCTTTCCCTAATTCCAGAGTACCAGTCAAATGATCAATTCCAAGAATTTTGGCATTATGGCGGGTGGCATTATGTATGGCTGCCTCCGGTGACATTCCAGCATATTTCACAGTATAGTCAAGCTCCCGCCATGTATTGTATTGTGTAACAAACGGACAGGAAGAATCTGTACCAAGTCCCGTCAAGATACCTGCCTCAGTTGCCTGAACTAATCCTTTAGCCATTCCCTCGAATACAATCTTGGCATTTTCAACGTTGACAGAATTCATAAGAGTGTCCTCAGGCTTAAGCTTGCATATCGTAACTGCTGGATATAGTGTTGGTATCAAACTGGAATATCCACGAAGAGACTTAGGATTGTCTAAGAAAAGTTCTATCATTTTCTGATCAAGTACACTGCCATGTTCAATGGTATCCGCACCTCCCAGCAGGGCTGTCCTTACGCCCTCGGTGCTTTCGGCATGAGCAGCTACTAGAAAACCCATTTTATGTGCTTCTTCACACACAGCGGAAACCTCCTCCAGTGTCATTTCCAGACGACCGGCTTGACCTACCATTCGACTATCAATTACTCCGCCAGTAACACATATTTTTATAAAGTCAACCTGCTCACTTACATTCTTACGTACAAACTTTCTAGCCTCCCACGGAGAATCTGAGATATGAGCAAAGCTTCCCGCACCATGCCCACCGGTAACAGAAATAGCAGGTCCTGATACAATGAGTCTTGGTCCCTGAATCTTTTCAGAATCGATCAGATCTCTAAGTCTAATATCTGAATATAATAAGTCACCAACGGCTCTGATGGTTGTTACTCCTGAATTAAATGCAGTTAGAGCATGCTTTTTCACCATCTGGTTAAGTATTTTCCGACCAATCTTTGTGTTTATCATGCGGGCAATTCTCTTTTGTGATTTGCCTCCACTTAGAGCTTTCATCGGCTTTCCACTGCCGAACAAATGCACATGAGCATTAATCAATCCAGGCATAACATATTTATCAGTAATATCCAGAATTGTATAACCTGCGGGTACTTTCACTTCAGAAGATTTCCCAATTTGCTTAATTGTACCGTGCTCTACCAACATAGTCATATTTTCCTTATAACCAGAATTAATACCATCGATAATCCGACAATTTGTTAATGCATAATCTGACATAATGATATCTCCTTTTCATAAATTTATATTATTTTTAATTACACATTTGATTTATCCATAGCTATTGACTTTATTTGCTTTAGCGGATAGTATTATAAATAATTTGGGGAAGTTCGTTTTTGGAGGAAATAACATGAATATTATAAAGCTGAAACAAATCAGAAAATCTAAGGGTTATACACTATCAGACCTTAGCGGCATAATCGGCTGCACTTCCAGTTACCTGTCACAGTTGGAACGTGGTCTCAAGCAGCCATCACTTGATATGCTCAGGCGCATAAGTAATTGTCTTAATGTTACAGTATTTGATCTTTTATCGGAAAATGAATCCAATAATATCTGTGTAGAGAATACTGCTGATAAAAAGTATGATATCATCCGTCATAACAACAGAAAAAAATTTATTATGCCGGAGATTCTCACCGAATATGAATTCATAACACCCTATTCTGCAGATGAAAATGATAACTCCCGTATCGTCGGAATGTATATCACATTAATGCCGGGAAAATGGTCGTGTGAAAAATTAATTTCATTAGACTTCGATTTTAGTATTTTCATCATTCAAGGAACAGTTACCACCTTCATAAGGGAAGATGCGTTTACTCTTGACAAGTGGGACAGTATATATATATATTCAGGAACACAACACAACTTTTATAATGCAGGGGATACAGAGTTAATTATGATTGGATATGGTATACATAAAAATCCGGACATAAAGCATAAGCCTGTAAACCAATAATTTTGGTTAAATTTAATGTTGAATTAAAAAAATTAACTCACAGTTAATTAACTATGAGTTAATTTTAATCCATTGATTTTCCTTTGTCAATAAAAATGCACCATCTTCAATCCTTATAACACACCCCAAATAACCTTACATTCTGAGCAAAATCTACTCAAATAGCTCTGGATTACTGGATGCAAGCAGTTGCTCTCATCTATTTAGAATCTTACTTTAATTCTAATTTTAAAATCGGACGAAAAGCTGGTTAATTTATTTTTAGAATTGGACTTATCCTAAAACAAGTATCCGCCTAATTAAGTTTTGAGATACTGGTAAATAGGCTTATTATTTTTTGAAGATGCCTTAAAACCATGCTTCACTTAAAAGCTTTATTGCAGGTTCTATTTATTCTATTGGAATAACCTTGCAGGAAATAAGGAGCCAAAGATTTTTGCCTATAGAATTAAACATCTTAAATATCTGAGGATTGGTAATTATCCAAGCTAAGTGATTAATTTTTTCATTGCTTAACAGCTTTTCTTCATATTCAGAAGAAAAATAAATATCTAGCTTATTTCCTGTTAACTCATAAATAAAGAAATTCTCTAACATGTCCATCTCAACCACTCTATTTAAAGTGAATATATCCGGTGCTATAATATTCCTAATAATTTCTATTATAGGTATAGTATACATTAGTTGAAACAATTTCTTCTTTCCACCAAGTACTTGCATTTGAAATATTTTACTCTGAAAACATTGTTTCTTCGATAATTGTCCAGACAGCTTTCCCGTTTCAAATGATCCATTCTCAACTTCCTTATTTACAGCATTCTCAGCTTTAACAGTGAAACTTATTCTTAATGAAACTATAACTCCTAAAACTAACAATAAACTCCTTTTTGATAATAAATGTACTACATTTTTTCCCTCAATAAACAGATTTTAATGTCCATAGTTCAATATTAAATAAAATATCATTTTCGTTCCCAATTAGTTTTAACTTTCTGTTATTATCTTTTGTGTAATTTCTTAATGTAATTGACTTAAGGCTATTTAGATAGACTTCTATCATTGAATGATCCAAAAAATATTCAATTTCCACAATGCTATATTTTATGTCTACTTTATCTATATTACCTCTCATTTTGCTTATTATAGAAGAATCACTGCCTCGCTTCGCTGCAAATATACTATTCCTCCTATTATAAAAAACTTCTAAACTATCATCACCATACATGGTTGATAAACCTATATAATCTAAGTTAGTAGTTATTTTAGCATAAAGCATATTGCTCGTGATATCTTTTAATAATTCATTAAGCTCTTTGATTGATATATTCTTTTTGTCAAGTATCCTGTTTTGTTTTAATGTATAAATTTCTTTGATTGGTTTAATACATAGCTCATTATTCTCACAGTATAATTCAATAGGCAAACCACCATTGTGAGCCCAACCCGAATTAAATTCTTCCTCAAAGTTTCGCTTACCTTGAGCGATTGTAAAAACTACACTTCTTCCATCTGGTGTTACAAAACCACTTGGACCAGTAAAAGTTCCGTTGCCTAAATCAATCAGTTTAGCTTTTTCATGATATCTTATAAATTTCTTATTAATACAATCCCACTTACCTGTCCAATAATACGTCTCAACATTCGAATTTTCTACTTGGCAAGCGCATATAAGCAAAATATGATGAATAGTCTTACCTTCTTCATTTTTTATAGGAAGTAGCACGGGTAATTCCCATACATGACCTACCTCTTCATTCAATTTATAGTCGTAGTCCATCAGAAAACCATGATTAACCCAATGAGTTAAATCTTGAGAACTATATACTAAAGCATTACCCCCTCCATTATTATTATCACCTGTGCCTACTAACATATAATAAACATTATCCTGTAACCATACAAAAGGATCTCTAAATTCGCCTATCCATCCATCATTTTCAGTTTGTTCTACAATAAGCTTTTCTTCCTTATTCCATTTCTCTAATTTAGCACTTACTGAAATATCAGCACGAGCCATAGCAATTCCCTGATTTGGAAATTTGTTATTGTTACCTGCAGTATAGAAAATAGCTGGTAATCCCGACTTGTCAATACAGCTACTTCCTGACCAACATCCATCTGGATCAAGATTATTATTTTCTGTTTCTAAAGCTAATTTCAATGCTTCCCAATGAACCATATCTTTACTAATCATATGTCCCCATTGAATATTGTCCCATAAAGGTGCATGTGGGTTAGCCTGGTAAAAAATATGATAATAACCATCATAATATAAAGGTCCATGAGGTTCATTCATCCATTTTTCAGGAGAAATCAAATGATACTTTGGTCTTTGATTATCATTAACATAATCATCTCTATCTAAATAATCTCTTATAATCTCACCGTTTAAAGAATACGAATTATATTCTTTTAATACTTCATTACTATATAAAGCGGTGTCAATAATTTTTATACTTTCAATATATCCATTAAAAACTCCTGTTTTGTTATCTTCAAAGTTTTTATTATAATCTATATACTTACCAATAAAACATTTATTTTCACCATATTTAATGATTGTATGTCTTGGAAACTGCTTTCTATTAGACATTTTTCCGTTGACATATAAGTCGCACCATCCAGCAGAACTATTAAAAACTACAGTTATTAGATTCCATTTTCGATTAATAATTTGATAATTGATTGATTCACATTCATAAATTTCTTTTCCATCTCCAAAGCCAAAACTCACGAACCCAAGTTTTCTTACTGCTATATAGAATCCAAGCTTTTTTATATAATTAAACTTTGAAATTATTCCACTTTTTGCTGTTTCAAAGCTCATAGGAGCAAGCAAAATAGAAATTGTAAAATCCTTCAAAGAATAAAGTGAATTAACATTTCCGCTAAACCAAGTAGAATATCCATCAAACAAAAAAGCATTATCATCACTAAATTTTAGATGCCTATTTGGAAATTTTTCACCATTGTTAATGGTAAACCTATCCTTCAAGTCTAAGCCACCTAATGCTACTAAATTCTTATTTTCATACGATCCAAATTTCAAGTCTATAACAGCCATATCTTTTTCCTTCCAAAACTTTATTTACTTTGATGATACAATATTTTTATTTACTAAATTGATATACTGTATAAAATATAATACTACAAAAACTTATAGTCATTGTAATTATACGTAGTCAAATAAAATTGTGAGCACTTTACAATACATAAGGAAACTTTTCATTTACCAATCTGTTGAAAATAGCAGTTGATTAGCCCTTATATCTATTATCTTTAGGAATTTTATTAATAAAAATTTATCTTTTAGTACAATGATTAATTAAATTTTGAAATAAATGAAGTAATTTCTTCTTTAGAAGGCATCGATCTAATAGCTCCTCTTCTGGTAGTAACAATCGATGATGCTGCATTTGCAAAAGTTAACATTTCTATCAGCGATTCCTCTGTATAATCATTAAATCCATGCTCCAAGACATAATTTAAAATACATCCACAAAATGTATCTCCTGCTCCTGTTGTATCAATAGTATTTTTTTGAATAAAACCTTTTTGCTCTATTGATATATCCTTGTAAAACGCTTTGCTACCTAATTTACCTCTCGTTACTAATATTAGTTTAATATCATAATTCTTTTTTATAGCTTTTATACCTTGTTCGATATCATTATGCCCAGTGACAAATTGTAGTTCCTCGTCAGCAATCTTCAGAATGTCACACTGACTGAATCCATATAGTATTCTTGTCTTAGCTTCCTCTAAAGATTTCCAAAGTGGTGGCCGCAGATTCGGATCAAAGGATATTAATAATTTGTTATCTTTAGCAATTTTTATTGCCTTTTCAGTAGCGTTTCTCACACATTCATCTGTCATAGATAATGAACCAAAATGGAATATACTCCCAGATTTTATGATTTCTTCTTTTATTTCTCCTTCGGTCAGCATCATATCCGCACCTGGTTTTCTGTAGAAAGAAAAGCTTCTATCTCCATCTGGTGCTGTATGGACAAAGGCTAAAGTTGTATTTATTTCTTCATCCATAACTAAATTTTCTGTTCCTATTCCTATTTCTTCAAGAGTATTCTTCAAAAGATGCCCAAATTGATCATTTCCTACTTTACCTATAAAGCAAGTTTTCTTACCTAAGTTTTGAAGTATAGATAAAACATTGCAAGGAGCTCCTCCAGGATTTGCCTCAAACAACTGATTCCCTTGTTCAGTTACTCCATTTAATGTAAAATCTATAAGTAGTTCTCCAAGTGATACTACATCTATTTCCTTTTTACCTACCATACAAGTATCTATCTCCTATCTTCATATAATTACGTTTATCTGATTATAAAATTTATGTTCTAAATGCCTGTTTCTATCTCGTCATATAAATCAACTTCTCCAGGCATCTGATACCAATAACAAGTTGCTGCATATAAACATTTATTTGTATTTTCCCAAATATCGCTCTTATACTTTTCAATAAAACCTTCAAAGGACGAATTAAAAGGTATGTTATCACAAATATGGAATCTGCTCACTGAAGTGTGTCCATTTCCGTCAATAGGCGTATATGGTTGACAAGCAAAAGCACTATCGAATATTGAAAATGGTGGTTCTGCAGCCCAAGCATATCCTATATAATCTTCACTTCCTGTACCAAAGGTTGATGGAAACTTCTCACCATCTACAAAAAATTTTTCATCGCCTTCTCCCCACCACCAGTCTATGGTTTTCTTATCCCAACGACCGTACCACCAGGACTCTGGCTCTTGTTCAGGCTTTTCCCATGTGTTTAAAACATGTAGATGTACTCCACAAAAACGCCCCCTACCTTTTGCAAGAAGTAAAGGCCAATCCGGCCATCTATCTCCATCTTCTAAATATCTTTTTTTATCGAGATAAAAAAAACTATTCTTATGCCATTTTGCATGAAAACGCATTAAATTATCATCAGGCTGATTTAAAGTTTCAAATATAACTTCGATTGATAAACTCACATCTATATTTCCTTGATTCTCTATCTCAAGCAGCGCTCCTTCCGCAAAAGGCATATACCAATAACAATAGAATAATTCTTCTGACATACCCAGTGGCAGAGACTTGTAAGCATTTATTCCTGGTGCACTACCAAGAAATTCTCCTAGTGGAGCCCACACGGATGCTTTAGTATCACTATCCCATTTAATTGATATAGTTAACTTTTCAATTGCTTTTTCGATATCAGTTTCTTTATTAATATTGGGTTTTATTTTAATAGCAGTAATAGCTCCCCTACCTTTTTTATCACATATAATAGTTCTACCACCTGCTTTTATTGTGAAAAAACCTCCTAAAGAATAATTATCATCTTTTACTTCATACGGATACTTTCCCCTTTGCTGAAGAAATCTGTCTGCTTTAGCTAACTCAATTGAAGATTTCTTATCAAAGTTCCCTTTATATGATGGAAGCTCAACATTATCTGGAAATTTGGAATAAGTTATATGATAGTATGCTCCCCAACCTTCTTCTAAGAGAATCTTGCAACTCTTTTGATATGCTATAGGAATATATGAATTACGTCCTCTAGATAAGGTTGGTGTAAGATTGGGAAAGTTCATAGGACATCCTTCCCCGTTAAACTTTTCAAAGTAATCCTTAAAAGGCTGATCTAATACCAGCTCATTATCTATATATATTTTTATATGTCCTTCGTCAGGATATGCTGACCACAAACGCCATATAACCCCTGGTCCATCTGTTTCAAGCGCCACTATGCTGTTACCTTCTTTTCTTATATATCCAGTTCCATCATCATTAGCTCCCCAATTTTTATAACTATCAGTTTCTTCAATATATACCGATGCTCTATCATAACTAGAAAAATTACCTGTTTTCTCTTCAGCCACAGGAGCTATCGCTAGTGCCTTTAAATCATATAATCTTTTAATTAATTGAGAATAAGTTATTTTGTTATGACTATCCAAATTACTTTCTCCTCTCGCTTATACTATATATCTGATTGAGTCCCCATGATCATCAATATAATCTATAATTGTAATCTTACTTTCTAAATTTATATATAGAGTACATCTTTTATTTTCTTTTTCCCACAGAAGACGTATTTCATATTTTGAAGAATCCAAAACCAAAAATTCACCGTTAAAAGCAGGATACTCATTTCTAAATCTAATAAGTCTTAGTAATCTCTTGACCACATCTTTACTAAGTGATTGTTTTATATCCTCAATACTATAATTATGTCGATTAATCTCCCTTCCATCTCCTGTCTTTACAGCTCTATCATAATCATTTTCTCCAGCAAGCAATCCTACATAATATACTTGAGGAATTCCAGGTGCAAAAAATTGAATTGCTCTAGCAGCTAAATATGCATCATCATCACAGCCTAACATAGAATAATATGTTCCTCTAATCTGATGAACATCAAATCCATCTTCAGACTTATGCTCATTAGATAAAATCAAACTCAAATTCGAACCCCTTTTGACGCAAATATCTACTAATTTTTTAGCTTCTTTAGTATTAATGAGTCCATCCAAGTCCGGCTTAACTGGTACACCATCATGACAATCAAGCATTGTAAACTGTTTTTTAGGTCTTACTTTAAGATATTTGCATAATTCAACACTTGACTTATTTATTAATGTATTTAATATTGCATATGGCAATATAAAATCATATATCCAAAATCCGTGTTCTGCCAGTTTATTCTGTATGGAATAATGAGAATGAACTTCTGGTAACAGCTCAACTCCATATGAATTAGCTAATTTCATAATCCATTCAAGAAAATCATATATTTCAGGTTCAACAAAAAAACAACTAGTTCCAAGCTTTTTGATAACATATCCAACTGCATCTAGTCTTACTATCTTCACATTATTTCTACTAAAATTTATAAAGAAACTTTCTATGAGTTGTTTAACTTTATCTGATTTAATATCTAGATCAATTTGCTCAGAAGGATCAGATTTTCCAAATGTCGTCCATACCATTTCTTCTTTACCATTTTCTTCTATTGTAAAGATCGAGTATGGACGTTCTCTTCTAAGGAAAATCTTATTTATGTCTTCTTTTACAGGCTTTCCGTCTTTCCATAATTTATCCAATGTAATGAAAAAATCTGCATATTCAGACTTTCTACCATTTTTTAAAAAGTCTTGAAAATACAAAGACTTCTGTGAGATGTGATTAACCATCAAATCCACTAAAATATCAAATTTATCTCCAATAGCTTTTATATCCTCCCAGTTACCAAAGTTCGAATCTATTTCTGAATATGTTAATGGAGCAAATCCCCTGTCTCCAGAAGAAGGAAAAGGCGGGAGTATATGCACTCCACCTTTAAAAATATCAGAAAAATAAGTTGTAAGAACCCCATTAAGCATTTTCAAGTTTCCACCTAACGAATCTGGATATGTAATAAGCTGCACTTGATTTTTTATGGGCATACTATTCACTCTCCTTTTGCAATGTAATCTATGCTACAAGTTATACATACTTTCTATTTCTTCAAATCTCGGCAATGCAACAACTGCCCCTGTGTACTTAAGCTTATAAGCACTAACCGCAAACCCTAAGTTCAAAGCTTTTCTAATTGTATACCCTTTAATGATTCCAGTATAGAACCCAGACCAGAATGCATCTCCAGCACCTGTGGTATCTATTACTTCAGAGGCCATAGTATCAAATCGAACAGTTTCTACTCCATTTGATACTATAGCACCCTCCTTACCTAAGGTCATTATTACAAGTTTAGCACCTAGCTTTAGGAATTTTTCAATCTGATTTTCATTGCTGTCTTTTCCAAATAACCTTTCCGCATCATCCTCTGAAGGTTTCACTATATCAACTTTTTTCAATATAGACTTTACATATTCTATTCCATTCTCCCCTTTTTCCCATATCATAGGATGAAAATTTGGATCGAAGCATACTAACGTGTGCTTTTCTTTTGCTTTTTCAATAGCTCTTTCCATAGTCGCTCTAACAGGCTGTTTAGATATAGGCCAGCAGGAGAAATGAAATATCTTTGAAGACTCTATAGCTTTTTCAAATTCAGTAGTGTACATAAGATGATAATCAGCTGCTCTGTAAAATATTGGCACAGGACTTTCTTTGCTCTTTGTAACTAATACCATGCTAGTAGAACACTCTATCTCTTGAACATAAGAAGCATCTAACTCAGCATCCTTTAAATGTTTTATCAGAAATTTACCAAGTCCATCCTTACCTACAGCAGAAGCAATAATAGATCTTATACCTAGCTTTTTCACATTCATTGCTATATTAGCTGGTGAACCTCCGAAATGTTTTTTATAGCTATCACATTCAAAATCATCACTATATTCAGTTGATATCATGTCAACCAACATTTCACCTACAGTTAAAAGGTCATTTTCTTTATCTTCAAAAACAATTCTTTCATCTAATTTGAACATATTAATCTCCTTATAACTCAATATCCCATTTATCTAGTTTATTAATTATTACTTCATCATCACTAAAAAATTCTACCGATTTTGCAGTAGCTTTAGGATATACAGTTGATGTTATAACTCTCTCTCCATCCTGAATAAATATCTCTACAGACGTTCTATCAATAAAAATCCTTAATTTTAATTTATTGTCTATTAAATTAACAGCTACTTTTCTCACATATTTTATATCATCTTCTATTCCTGCTGCTGATATATCTTGTCCATTTTTTGAACGATCGAATATAAATTTACCTTGATCCTTCTGGTAATACATAACTGTCTCATGTTCTTCGTCTTTTAATACCTTGATTCCAAATATGTTTGACTTTAAAGCATCTATTTCTAACTCTAATTCGATGTTTTGCCCTTCTACTTTGTCTAAAGTGAGCGATTTTTTCACTGCTACTTCCTTATATTCCACATTATTAACTCTATATTCCTTAATTTCTTCCACTGGTAGCTGATATAGCTTGTTATTATTTATCTTTAATTCTCTTGGCAGAGTCATAGCTCCAGCCCATCCATGTCCTTTTTCATTTGATGGCATATTCATATCCCACATCTGCATCCAAGCAATCATAATACGTCTGCCCTTTTCATCCACTAAAGTTTGAGGGGCATAAAAATCAAATCCTCCGTCAATTTCATCTATTACAGAAGTATTAAAACTACATTTTTCAATATCACACTTACCCAATAAATAGATACTTGAATGTACATTGCAGTACTTATCTCCATCTCTTTCAAGAAATTGAGGGGACATTATAATTACATCTGTTTCCTCGACTTTAAACAAATCTGGACACTCCCACATTTTTCCTAACTTATTTTCACTTTTTAAAAGCGTTCCCACATAACTCCATTCAGATATGTTTTTTGATTTATACACAAGCAATTGTCCACTTTCATCTGGATTTCTCGAACCTACTAAGCAATAAAAGTAATCTCCGTTCTTTAAAATCTTAGGATCCCTAAAATCCTGAGGAAGAGCATTTGTTGGTAAATCCTTTGTTTGTATAACTGGATTTGCAGATATTTTTTCAAATTCAATTCCATCTTCAGATAATGCAATATTTTGTAACTGTCTAATATTTTCTGGTTTTTCCAAATCAGGATTTGTGTTTCCTGTATACATTAAATATAGTTTTCCATCTTTTTCAATGGCTGTACCAGAAAAACATCCTCCGGCATCATAGTACATATCCGGTGCCAATGCTACAGGTAAATGTCTCCACTTAATTAAGTCACTGCTTTTAACATGCCCCCAGTGCATAGGTCCCCATTGGCTGTCATATGGATAGTATTGAAAAAAAAGATGATACTCCCCATTATAATAAATGAAACCATTAGGATCGTTAATCCATCCTATCTCAGGCATTACATGATATTTTAATCTATATTCTTCATTAACCTTGTCTTTATTTTTCGATATATAATCACGTGCATTAGAAAGTCTGCTCATTATGCTTCTCCTTTAAATTTATTTGAATAATTTTTTATTAATATGACTACTTATCTTGCCTAATATACTGCTAATATAAGTTCCCTGAACTGAGCTTCCCCTTCACTCACAAATACTCCCCACTTACCATCTTTCAAATCATATATTCTAGTACTCATTGCTACTTTATCATTTATATAAAATTCGCATATGCTGTTATCAACAATAATTTTAACCTCGTACTCTTTATCTGGTTCTAAATTAATAGGTCGTTCAAGCTCAACCTCATAAGGAAGTGTTTTACCACCTTCTTCACTCTGCATAATATGCGAAGCAAATATCACTCGGTTTCTATTTGGTTCAAGCTGAAAATAATAAGCTTTGTCTACATTTGAATTTGCTCTAAGTAAGAATCCCAATTCCTTTGTGTTATTCGTAAACGATAATTTCCCAGATATCCTGCATTCATTAGGCATTTCACCTCCAAGTGCACATGAAAAACTATACTCTGATTTTGTTTTAACTTTATTTTCTTCTATATCCCATTTACCTATTGCTGGGCTGAACATTTGTGGAATAATTCTATTAAACTTTGTATAAATAGTATCTGGAACTTTCACAGACAACTCACCATCAGCTTCTTGTACTAACTGATGCACAACAAGATTTCCTCCCCAATCCCAAGTATTGTAATCATTACCTTTATAGCCTTCTGGATTCCAATGAAATATATTATCTGTTTTTGTAGGATTCCAGCCAAATATATAAGTATTCTGACCATCGAATCCTGTCTTGCCAGCATAGAAAGCTCTGCCGTCAAAAGTATCAACTTTTGGTGATATCCACGGACCTTCTGGAGATTTACTCATCCTATAGTAAGTTCCAAACCTATTAGTATAAGCCGAATAAACCAAGTACCACCAGTCACCGATTTTAAAAATATCCGGGCATTCGTGAGCGCCAACATTAATGTTGGGTGAATACATCGGAGGCTTTATGTCCCATTTATTTAAATTTTTTGAAGTGCAAAGTGCCACGCAGCCTTTTCTATTTCCTTCGCATTTAGCTCTAGCGGCCACAAGCATCCAGTATTCCTTTTTTTCTTCATTCCAAAATACATGCGGATCTCTCCAATCAGTTAGCTCATATAGCTTTTCATCAGGTCCGAAAGTATCCTCTTCAACTTTTGTCCATTTCACAAAGTCACGGCTTACAGCATGACATACAAGCTGCTTGTTGTCTGGAAATTCACAAAAGAACATGTGATACAAATCATCTTTTTTAATTACACTGCCAGTACCGCCATTTATTTTACAGGCTCCATGCTCTTTAAAATCTATAAAATCTTTAGTACTAAGTAGAAACCAGCCTGTTTCTTTAGAAGGATCATAGTTTTCTCTCCAACCATGAAGATAAAAAAGTTTGAATTCGCCATCTTCAAAATAAGGAATAAAATCCCCTACATATGCATTTTCAGGCCTAAAAAAAACTTTTTCCATTGTTTATCATCTCCAATCCCATTTTCATATTATATAATCATCATAAAATCCCGTTTAAAGCATCATTTAACATTTTCATTTTTTCACGTGTCGGTGCTTTCAAGCCATTAGCATCATATTGTAACGCTAAACTTTCATATTTACTTTTTCCAAGATTATGGAATGGTATCAACTCAACTTTTTCTACACCGGCTAAATCTCTTACAAACTTTGCGATGGCTTTTACTGAATTGATATCGTCATTTACTCCAGCTATTATAGGGCTTCGTATCCAAAGCTTCTTTTTCAACTTCGCAAGCTTCTCTATGTTTGACAAAATCAATGTGTTATCCACCCCCGTAACAGCTTTATGTTGAGTTCTATCCATGGTCTTAATGTCAATAATAAATAGATCTATAAGTTCAATAAGATTTTCTATGCTGTTCCATGGAACATTAAAAGCTGTTTCTATAGCTGTGAAATAGCCTTTCCCTGAGCACTTATTCAGTACACCTTTTAAAAATTCTACTTGCAGCAGTGGTTCACCACCACTAAATGTAACGCCGCCACCTGAAGCGATATAAAAGTTACTATCTTTATCAATCAATTGAATAAGTTCTTCTGCTTCCATAAATTTTGCAGACATTAACAGTGCATGTGAAGGACATATCTTTACACATTCACCGCAGCTATTACATTTATCTCTATCAATAAAAATATTATTTTTATTGAATCCAATAGCTGACCTACTGCAAAGCTTTAAGCACTCCATACATTTAATGCATCTATTCTCAAAAAACTGTAATTCAAT
Organism: Clostridium sp. 19966; assembly: GCF_032335695.1. Lineage (NCBI taxonomy): Bacteria > Bacillati > Bacillota > Clostridia > Eubacteriales > Clostridiaceae > Clostridium > Clostridium sp. 19966. Next base: position 21,194 of record NZ_JACTOJ010000031.1, on the reverse strand, counting down.
ATTTTCTTTTAAGCATTCAGGATTATGACACCAGAAACATCTCAGATTACATCCTTTAAGAAATACCGTGGTCCTTATACCTGGACCATCATGAGTTGAAAACCTCTGCACATTAGATACAATACCTTTCAAAGCCATCAGCATCCTTTATGATTTTTATTCATTAATTATTCTAGCTATTATGTGATCCTGCAAATCTTCTGTTAAATCTATGAACCTCGCATTAAATCCCCAAACTCTTACTATTACATCGCCATATCTTTCTGGATTAAGCTTTGCTTTTCTCAATATTTCTACATCATATATAGCTGTATTTAGAACCACTATTCCAGACTTAAGAGCTGCTGACATTAAGCTCTTCAATATCAGGTTTCCCAAATCGTCTCTTGTAACAATGTTTCTAGACAAGGTAAGATGTAGAGGTGAAGATGCGAACCCCATATAAAGCGGAGCCTTTACTGCAGAATTAATAACAGATGTAGGGCCGTTTTGTGCTCTTCCAGGTGTCGGAGAATAATGTTCTGCTATTGGGTCGCCTAATCTTCTTCCATCAGGCGTAGCTCCAGTAATTTTTGCAAAAGTATTAAAATCTATATTATATAATCCTGGCCAAATCACTTTTCCATTGGGAGTTTTATAATTAACCACATATTCACAAAACCTCCTTGCAATATCCGCTGCAATCGAATCTACAAAGTCATCATCATTACCAAATTTAGGGGCATTAATTAGTCTTTGACGCAGAATTTCATTATTTTCAAAGTTATTTTTTAGTGCCTCCACTAATTCATTCATATTACAATAGTAATCTTCAAATACTACTTTCTTTATAGCAGCAAGACCATCTGCGACTGTTGTTATCGAACCGGAAAGCAGTTGAAAACATTCTATGCTAAATCCTCCTCTCAAAGGATCCACTGCTTTTTCTAAACATCTTGGAAATGCTCCGCTAAGAAAGGGGGAACTCACTACTTTCTCTTTAAATTCAATCATATCTTTACAAATCGTCTGAAGTTTTGCATCTGTCTGATATAGGTATTGCCTCATAAATGCTTCATAAACCTCTTCATACGAATTCATAGCCGTAACATCTCCAGATTGAAAACCTAATTTCAAACCAGTCTTAACCTCATTTTCAGGCATTTGATTAGTCCATTTTTTCATAGTAACCTTTTTAGGAATGCTAATGTTTTCTTCTCCGTTAAACATTGTTAATTCTAATGACTTTACAGCCTCCATCTGGTAGAAAAATATCCCACTTTCACCATCAATAACTAATTCAGTGCATCCGTCATTGGAATAATTTCTTGCAGAAGCTGTAGGTATCCCTTGTTTTATCAATTCTGGAATAAGTGCTTCATCGTTATATATAGTTGGCTGTCCTTGTCCTAGTTGCTGAAGCTCAATAATTTTATTAATAAATTTATCCGATGTATTAGAATGAATTCTCACATTCATGTGAGGTTCGGCTTTTTTTACTATCATTGATACTTCAAGCATAAAATAGCTCAACTCATTAGTCGCATCGTTACCTTCACTATCAAGTCCACCGAGCATAAGATTTTTAAGTGTATCACCTGTACCCGCGTCATTAAAAGCTTCCCATAATTCACATAATATATTTATAGCCTTTTCTTTCGTCAAAACTCCAAGGTCTACATCTCTTTTATAAAACGGATATAAATATTGATCTAATCTTCCAATTGATGAAGTGAAGGGACTTCTCAATCGCCAAGTAAACCAAAATAACTGAACTGCCTCTAAAAAGTTTTCTGGAGCTCTATGACATAATGCTCTGCAATTATCAGCAATGTTTTTAAAATTTTCTCTATTTTCATTGCTAGACTGCAACTTGTTTTCAGCCTCTGTTACATGTCTAGCTATATATTTGATAGCAGCTTCATATACAAGTTTTATAGATTTTAAAAATTCTTTTTGCTCTGGGGTATATTCAGCCTTTTGTTTGTTGGCTTTTTTAACAATTCCACTATAGCCAATATTTAGGAAACTAGTATTTATAGGAAAATGATAATTATCAAATCCACAGAAAAGCTTTTCTGAACTAAATTTCTTCCAAAGAAATTCGTTATTATCACTATACAATTTTCTAGGTCCTGCTATAACTCCATCCTGAGGTATATATACCGGCAATTCCTCTAAATAAGTTATATAACCATCTGCAGCCATTTTTATTTTTTTAATTCTTTTATTGATGTCCTTCATAACTATTTGCACTCCTTTCACCATTCATTAGCTACTTAAGGTATCTTATTTAAAGGAATATGCCAATTATAAGCATATTCCTTTATTGCTATTATTTGTTTTCCTTGTTATACCTATCATAGGCTGCCTGAGTAATCTTCAGATATTCATCAAGTCCTATTTTCTTTAAATTGTTTTGATAGTCAGCCCATGCAGTATCAGTAAGTCCTCCATTCATTAGCCATTGAGCTTTCATTTTATTAACATATGCAGTAAGGTCTGTCTCAATCTGAGTTCTCCTACTAGTTTCATCTGCTGTATAGAACAATGTTGGAAGATGTTCTTTTTCCATATATGGAACAAAAGTATTTTGAATTCTGTTGATTCTTTCCACAGCTCTTGGTTCCATACTGACTATGTTCTTAAAATCGTCAGCAGTTACTACTGCGACTCCACTTGGAGCAACCTTCTGTCTGTATTCACCAGCTGAAACACCTGCTGGCAAATCCTTGTTTACTAACTTCCCATCTTTTAAGTCATATACTTCACCGATTGGTCCCCAGTGAATCTGTGCGGCCATTAATGGAGCATACAATTGATCCACCCATCTAGAAGTAGCTTCTAAATTTTTATCATCTTTTGTTATAACAAAAGCACCTCTCCCCCATTGCGAACCATTTGCCCAGGCAACATCTTGTTTTCCATCAGGGCCTTTTAACGGACCTACAAGAGCATAGTCTTTAGCTCTATCAGTACCAACTATTTCATTTTCTTCCCACCATACAAATGATCCTAAAGTCTCATCAGGAGTTTTACCTTTTGCGAACAATGAATCTGAAGTTTTTGTATCTGTAAATGATGTCTTATCTATCAAACCTTCCTGAACCCATTTGCTGAAATATTGAATAGCTTGCTTATATTCAGACTGGGCAGCTGTATACATAACCTTTTCGTTTCTTACTATTAGATGATCATTAGGGTCAGGCATTCCAAAAGAACCAAAGAAGTTTCCGATATCAGCACACCACCAATCTTCGATATACTTCATAGGATCTTCATCATTCTTACCATTACCATTTGGATCATTATTCTTAAATGCCAACAAATCTGTATGCAATTCATCTAAGGTAGTTGGTATTTTTAAGCCAAGCTTATCTAACCATTTTTTATTAATGAAGTAGAAATATGGATCAGAACCTATGGTGCCTTGTCCACTGCCCATTTCTTCACCAACTGGTAATGAATATATTTTACCGTCAGGTGATGTTATAAATTTCTTTAATTCAGGATTGTTGGCTAAAAGCTTTTTAACATTTGGCATGTATTTATCGATTAAATCAGTTAAATCAATTATTGTTCCATCTTTACTGTATTTATTAAGATCCGCATCTGAGAAACCTGCGGCATAAAATGCATCAGGCAAATCTCCTCCAGCTAGCAATAGATTCTTCTTTGTTTGATAATCGGTGTCAGGAATATTGTTCCAATCGATATGCACATTAGTTGACTTCTCTAAATTCTTGAATATTGTCATTTGATTATATTCTGGAGCCAATGCAGCCTTAGGTGAAACCATTTTTAATGTTATCTTATTTTTTACGATTGGTAATCCTGTTGCATTTACATTGGAATCTTTCCCAGCACTAGAAGATGAATTATTACTTGAACATCCACTTAACGCTGTTGAGCATACTATTAAAGTAGCCAAAACTAATACTAAAGCTTTTTTCTTCATAATTTTTCCCCCTCAAAATATGTTTAGTTAGCTGTTTTTAATAGAAATAATAATCTTGCATCCCTCCTTTATACTACTAACTTATATACTACTTTTAGCATCCAAGTAAAAATAATATTAATTTTGGGATTATGCTGTATATGAACACATAAAGTAGGATATTATCCTTTTATTGAACCAATCATTACACCTTTTACAAAGTATTTTTGCAAGAAAGGATATATAATAAGCAGTGGGAGAGATGATACAATAATTACTCCGTACTGAATAAGTTGCCTTACTCTTTCCTTAGCCAATAAAGTATCTACATCTGTCACCATTCCCTGCTGCGGCTGAGATTGTATCAATATATTTCTAAGAATAAGCTGTAATGGATATAATTTTTCCTTATTGATGTAAATCAATGCATCGAAGTATCCATTCCATTGCCCAACTATAGTGAACAATGCTATTACTGCAATAATCGGTTTTGATAATGGCAATATTATTTTTATAAAACACTTAATATCAGAACATCCATCTATAGCTGCTGCTTCTCTTATTTCTTCAGGTATGCTCATACTAAAAAATGTCTTTGTTATAATTAAATTAAATACTCCCACGGCATTTGGTATAACCATTCCCCAAACTGTATCCAACATATGGAGATTTTTTACTACCAAGTATGTCGGAATTAGTCCACCACCAAAGAACATAGTAACCATGAACATTGCCATAAAAAAATTTCTTCCATAGAAATCTTTTCGTGATAAAGGATAAGCTGCAGTAATAGTTAATGTAACAGTTACTATTGCTCCAAGAGCAGCATATATTACCGAGTTCTTATATCCTGTTAAAATTGAACTATCATTAAATATTCTTTTATATCCTTCTAGTGTAAATCCTTTGGGAAAAAGAAACACATGGCCTGATTGTACAAGATTGGGGTCACTTAAAGAAGCTATAACTATAAAATACAGTGGATACAACACAATTAATACAGTAACTGCAAGTATAATGTAATTAATTAGGTCAAACATTATATCTTCCCTAGTCTTTCTTTTTGCAAAAATCATTTTATCATCTCCTTACCATAAACTGCTCTCACTAAATTTTTTAACTATCTTGTTTACAGATACCAGCAGCACTAGATTAATTACTGACTGAAACAATCCCACTGCAGTAGCAAATTCATATTGTGCCTGCTGCAATCCTATTTTATATACATATGTCTGGATAATCTCAGATGCATCTAAATTTAAGCTAGTCTGCATCAAAAACGCTTTTTCGAAACCAACATTCATAACTCCACCAATTGCCAAAATCAGCTGAATTATTATAATTGGTGCTATACCTGGCAAATCAATAGTTAACATTCTTTTAAATTTGCTTGCACCATCCACTATGGCAGCTTCATGAAGCTGTGGATCTATGGATGATAGCCCAGCTATATATATTACAGCCGCAAAGCCTGTACCTTGCCATACACTTGATAATACATACAATGGTCGAAACCATCCAGAAGAAGAGAAGAAATATACGGGAGAACCTCCAAAAGCCCTTATTATAACGTTTACTATGCCTCCATCCGGAGATAAAAACACAAACATAATTCCTACTAATACTACTGTTGAAATAAAGTAAGGTGCATAAACTATGGTTTGTGCAAATTTCTTTACTTTTTCACTAGTTAATTGATTTAGCATCAATGCTAATACAATTGGCAATGGAAACGTTACTATCAATTGAATAATGCTTAACCCAATTGTATTTTTAATCAACGTTACAAACTGATATGAATTAAAAAATTGATTGAAGTATTTGAGTCCGACCCAAGGGCTTCCCAATATACCTTTAACAGGTGAAAAATCTTTAAATGCAATCAAAATTCCATACATAGGCACGTATTTGAAAATTATGAAGTAAATAAAAGTTGGTAATATTAACAAATATAGTTGATAATTTCTTTTTATTTTTTGAGCAACACTCAAATTATTCAATTAGTTTTCCCCCTCTGTAAAATCGTTATTTCAAGAATGCGAGAATACGTATTCTCAATATTTAAAATAATTAGCGCATATTATATAGCGCTATTATTTTTCAAATTTTATTTTAATATTCAACTAATTTCACACTAGATTCTCTCACTACCAGTCTTGGTTCTAATATAATGTGCTTTTCCTCAGCTTTTTCTCTTTCATTTATTTTATCTATTAATATTTCGACAGCTTTTCTTCCAATCTCTTCAACAAGTTGAGCCACACTGCTAATGCTTGGACTAACTTCTTTAGTAATATACGTATTATCAAATCCTACTAAAGCTGCCTTTTCAGGTATCTTAATTTTTAATTCCTTCAACAAATGCAACACCATCAAAGCTTCGATATCATTATGTGTAAAGATTCCTATACCTTCATCATCCAAATTGTTTATAATAAATTCTTTTAAAGCAACAGCAACATGATTATTTTTGCCTTTATCTATAAACATATATTTATTATTGAGATCGAAACCGCTGTTTTCTAATTCTTCTTTGAATCCAAGCTCTTTTTCATCATCTTGATAGCCTACGAAAACGAACTTCGAGTACCCCATATCCACTAGATGCTTTGCAACTTTCTTACCACCCATATAATGTGAAATTGAAACGCAATTGAAGTTTTTTATATCCTGAGTAATTATAACAATAGGTATTGAACTCTTCTGTAATGTTTTAAAATATTTATTTTTTGCATCGCTAGGAACTATCAAAATCCCTTCAACTTTATAGCTTTTTAGTATATTTATATACTTTTTTTCTTTCTCTATATCTCCATCTGTATTAAATAGCATAATGCTATATCCATAGTTCGCAGCTTCTCTTTCTACAGATTTTATTATGTCTGAAAAAAAAGGGTTTGATATATCAGTAATTATTACGCCTATAAGCAGGGTTTTATTGCCGACTAAGCTTTGAGCAATAATATTGGGCTGGTAATCGAGTTTGCGAATCCATTTCATTACTTTAGCTTTAATTTCAGGGTCCACAGAAGTGTTACCACTAATAACTCTGGAAACAGTAGCTTGAGATACACCTGCGGCTTTTGCTACATCTTTCATTGTAATCAATCTTACATCATCCTTTATATTTTATGAATACGATTTCTCGTTTTATATATTAAAATCACTATTTTATGCATATTTTCTTAATACCAATATCCTCAATTATATAGATTTTTTTACTTATTACTATATAATTCATATCTAAAGAATACGTATTCTTGACTACAAATTAATATTAACATGAAATGAAAACATTGTCAATGTATATTTTTCTTATTTTTATATTGAAATAAGAATGGTTGAATAAGCTTTGCATCATGAATACGATAATTATCCAGAATCATTATAATCTTTCCAACAGGATATTCCTGTTCAATTTCTTTTAGAAATTTGAGAAATACTTCAGCATCATACTTTTCGTCTTCCTTGCAATATACTTGTCCAGTTTCGTAGTTTAGTGCACCTAGTAGTTTAACTCCTCTATGTTTTCCGGTAGTAGGGATAATTCGTTGTTTTCCTTTGATAAACCATGTTTTTGCAATAGCCTGATAATCTCTAATCATTGATTCGTCCTCAAAAAAAATATGATTAACAGAACCCTCTATCAAATTTTTTTAAAAGCTCAAATTGCTCTTTGAACTCCTTTTGTTTTGATTCATCAGCTTTTTCTAAGAAATATGTTGGACGTGTAAAGCTTAAATTATTTCGATACAGTACTTCAAGCATTCCTCTTTGGCAGTATGAAATACCATAAAGTTTCATCACCAGTTGTCTAATTATTGCGGTATCCCAGTTCTTCCTTGAGGTAAAACCTTTTTCATCAGGAGTTTTAGTTGTCACTATTTTAATCAGTTCAGCTTCTTGTTCCTTTGTGGGATGACGGGGAGCCCCTGGACTTTTACGTACAGTAAGACCACTCAACCCAAACAATTTATACTTTTTAACATAAACACCTACAGTTTGAGAAGATATATTATTCATATAAGCAATTTCATTAAGCCTGTATCCTTGAAGATAATTGAGAATAACTGTGTACCTTATATGCATTCTTTTATCTGAATTATTTTTTAGTGCTTGATTAATCTCTTCAAAATCTGATTTCTCAGCATATTAGTTTATTCTATCGTATGTTTTTTCCATTCCGTTCACCATTCTATAATTAGAATTATTATGTTTTTATAATTCCGCTATTTAGTGATTTTTATCTCGGAATTTTTTGGATTTGAATTTGTTATTTTGTTACTTTCTATATAGATTTTAAATGACAAGAAATCTTTCTGTATAGAAATATCTAAGTGAATTTAATTTACATACCCAAAAATATAAAATTGTGCTATACATAGTATTTAACCATTGGAATAATGTAACCGGAATTGTAAATGATGTATATGAATTATTTTTCCCTTTTATTTTAGGGGGATGTATTGCATTTACCATTAATATACCAGTTACATATATATCTAAAAAATTGCTAAAACTTAAAAGAAAGGGTCTAGGTAAAGTAATTAGTAAACATAGCAGAGGCATCAGTATAGTGGTTTCATGTTTTCTTATAATAGGGGTTCTAGCATTACTATCGTCAATCATTGTACCAAATATTATAGACACGATTAAGCTACTTCCAGCTGTATTTGATAGTTCTGCAACAGCATTCAAAAAATGGCTTGATAGTAATACATGGTTATCTAATAATGCTATGAACTTAGTTAATAACATTGGTATAGATTGGAATAATATTTTTAACATTATAAAATCCACTTTTTTTAATAGTGCCAGCGAAGCTATGCTTTCAACATTACAGGCGGCAACCACCTTTGCAAGTGCTACTGTAGAATTCATTTTAGCCTTTATTTTTTCTATATACATATTAGCACAAAAAGAGAAATTAGGTACGCAATTTAAAAAGCTACTATATGCATTTGTAAAAAAGGAAAAAGTAGATTCAATGCTAGAAGTATTAAATCTTACCAGTGACACTTTCTCAAGTTTTATAGCTGGTCAATGCACTGTATCTTCAATTTTAGGAGTTATGTTTTTCGTAACTTTGATGCTTTTTAAGATGCCGTATGCTCTTGTAATTAGCATGCTAATTGGATTTTTTTCAATTATTCCTGTACTGGGCTCGGTTATTGGATTTTGCTTAGGGGCATTCTTAATTTTAATGGTTTTTCCTATAAAAGCAGGAATTTTCGTATTTATTTTCCTAGCAATTAAACAATTAGAAGATAATTTAATTTATCCGAGAATAGTTGGAAATTCTATAGGTTTGCCATCTATATGGGTTCTATTTGCAATAACTTTAGGAGGTAAAACCTTTGGGGTTCCTGGGATGATAATATTTATTCCTTTATTTTCAATAGCTTATGTTTTGCTACGTAAAGAAGTTAGTGTTAGATTAGAGAAAAAAAAACTAAAAATAAATTAAAACAGATTATTTGAATATACTTATTTAACAGAACAACAATAATAAATTGAATAGAAATAAAATTATTATAGGATATTACTATACTAATTTCGCATAGTCATTTATGCTATTATCAACTCCATATTAACAATTATATGTCTTGAATTTTCATGTTACACTTCAACCTTTTACAGCTGTATAGCGAAATACCTATATTGTGAAAAAGAGTTATAAAACTTAATCACAATATACGTATTTTGTGCATAAAATACTAGTGGTACTACACTTTTTTGAGTATTCGATTTTAGTTATAGTATGCTTCTCAACTCCAATAGATTCAATTCTTCATAATACTATGTAAGTTTATTGCTTACATGGCAGCATAACGAAAAAGAAAGCTCCTGAGTCTTGCATGCTTAGATCAGTAACTTTCTTTATGTTAACCTATCACCATTCTTTATTATATACATAAATAAAAATATTATAACTACCTTTTGTATAAAATTTATTTATTGAAATATAATATTTAATGTAGTAGATAGTACTTTAATAACTTTTTTAAAACCTATGTTGATATCATGCTCCCCGCTATGTCACAACGTAGGTTTTGTATTCATATATTATTAATGGATTCAATGAATTATTGTTAGCACACTTTAAATTAATATTTTTAATGATTATTTCCTTTCCTTCAATCAAAGAATAAAGCTCCTACATCTAATTTCTTAGATAAGGAGCTTTATTTTTATTCTATAAACTTCAAGGTTATAAAAATTATATCATTGCATATGTATACTATAAATACATAAGGGTATATTAATAGTGCTAAATCTTTTTATTCAGCAAAATGTAGGTCCCTTTTGATAGCAGATATTAGGCAGAAGCCATGGTTTTAATGCCATGGCTATTTTTATTATTTGATTACTATATGTGTTAAATATGTTATAATTATGATTAGATTAATTCATAATCGTAATATTGTGTTTATTTGACAGTAATATTGTAATAAAAGTTGGAAGTGTTCATATGACAATGGATGAGCTTATTGTGACTAAGCTTTCCTTTTTATTTGAACTTAATGTATATAGATTTATTAAATATTTTGAATATTAAAAGGAAATTTATATCTCCTGTAGAAGTATTTTAATATAATGTATTTAGGAGATGGGTTTTTTATGAGTAAAATAAAAATATTTAAAAATGTTTCATTGGAGTCATTAGAAAGTAATGTTAATGATTTTATAAAAGATAAAAAAGTAATTAGTATATCTCAGTCAGAGTCAATTGTATTGACTAATAATTCATCACATAGGCAATATCAAGAAAGAAATTTTATTATTACGGTTCTATATGAGGAACAATAAAATATTTAGAATCAATCAACTAACATTTTTACATAAATTCACCAATTGATTTTCATACTTAGCCTCATATTGATTAGGTGATAAGGAATTGATTTTTACTGGATTTATTTTATCAAAAATTATCATATGTTTATATTCGGAGAGTTTTTGACGGTTACAGATTTTCAATTGTGGATCTCATAATAAAACCTCCCATCTGATTACTTTACAAAAGTATATCAAATGGGAGGTTAATTTACAGCTAGAATTGGAACTACAACTCCAAATAGCAATTCTGTAAGCGGAAGCTTATCTATTAAAATCTACAAATCTGCTAAATCAATTAGCTTCTACAGAAGTGACAATTTGTAAAACAGCAATATATAATTTACTCCTCCTCTTGCAGATGTTTTTCCGTTTCCAATAATTCTTGCTCTTGCTCAAGTTCTCTTTTAAGCTCTTCCTCTGTAGGCATATATAACTTATACTTCGATGCAAATATTTGATTGTTATCTTCTGGTAATGTATATTTTACAACCGAGTCGCTTTTGTCTGCACAGAGAATAATGCCAATAGGGAGATTGTCACCCTCATTTCATGTATTTATCACCCCTTAGATATTTTTTCATCGTTTTTATTTCTTATCCATAATCCAGGAAATAATGTAATCCGTATTGTCTGGAATATCTATTTTCAACTCTGATTGCCTTTCAAAATTTCCAGTTAATCCATTCTCTAGTGCTGTCTGATGGAAATGACTTAAAGCAATTCCAAGATCAACCTTTTTAATCATAATTTCCTCTTCTTTTGTATTTCTCTTGTGTGACTCAAAGAAATGATAAGATCCTTGCTTTTTCACTACTCTCCATGGTTGTGCATTTGTAGCAGAGGGTGCCAATCGAAGCATTTCCAAAGGAATTACATACTCATTTGCTTCTTCTTTTGAAAGTGGATTTTTAAAAGAATCCTTGAAGAAAATCTCCTCCCACGGTTTCCGTTTATCTGACTTCAATGTTTTTCTCATCAAACTTTCCGTAACGCTCTTTTTGCCCGCTGCATATCCAATTGGAGAAATTGCCGGAAACAGTTCATCTTTTTTAATATCCATGGCAGTTTCAAATTGCTCTCTACTAAATGTAGCTGCCAGCCAGACCGTCCCAAGCCCCATATTGGTAGCATATAAAATCAGATTCTCAAATTGATATCCGGCTGCAATGAGTCCGTATTCGCTTTTATCAACGGAGAGACCTAAGAATGTCTTTGCACCTTTAATGACTCCATATGTTCCTAGCTTTTCTCCATTTGATGCTGTATTTTTTTCAATTAAATGAATGTTAACCTTAACTCCAAATGGATTCGTTAACTTACCTATTTCATTCTTTAACTCTTCCTTGTCCTTTTCTGAAAGGCTTTTCGGCTCGTAGGTTCTTACACTTACTCTCTTTTTAATCGTTTCTTCTACTGGAATATTAAGTTTCATTCTTTCTACCTCACTTTGTTATATTCATAAAAATAGCAGACTATTAACACCTGCACCACATTAAACTTCTCATTACATATTACATATATCTCACTAACTTTAGAAAAACATTAAAGATGATTCACCTGCTGTTTATTTGACACATTCCACACAGAAGGTTTTATTATCTGATTCTTTCCTGAGACATTAAGCCAATGGCTAATAATAAAATCAACTACGGATTTTCTATTTTAAATACCACTGCCTACTTTGGAGTTTCTTCACTTCATAGTATTATTATGTTAAAAATTCTAATACTGATTTCACAAATTCATCATGATTTTGAAAAACTCCACCATGGCCAGAATCCTTATAAATAATCAACTTGCTATCCGGAATACGTTTTGCCAAATCATAGGAATTCAGCGTAGGTACCATTCTGTCATTGTCACCATTCACCACAAGCGTTGGTTGCTTAATTTTTGACAAGTCAGCGGGTTTTGCCAATCCCCATTTGTGAATTGCCTTAAGCTGTGTACGAAATCCCTTGATACTAATCATCTTATCCCTCGCCACTTTACGTTCCCTGATACGAGACAAAAACTCCTTTGCTTTTTGTTTGCCATTATCTGTACGTGTGAAAAACAAATAAGTTTTTATGTCTTTCAGCGTAAATATGGCGCGTACCATATCATAATTTGTGATTTTCGTAACGTTCTTAATGCCTTCACCGCCACGGGGACCTGTTCCAGACAATATCAGTTTTCGTACAAGTTCCGGTTCAATCGCTAATAGTTCTTGTGCAATCATGCCTCCCATAGAAAGAGCTAATATATCGATTTGGTCAAAGCCTAAAGTATGGACAAAGGACAAAGCGTCTTTTGCCATTTGCTTAATGGTATCCGGTACTGATCCGCTGGAAAGTCCGATGCCCTTATTATCAAATGCAATCACCCAATGCTTTTCGGCAATGCCATCCACGACACGTGGATCCCAATTGTCAAGATTTGCCGATAGATGGGTGAAAAAGATCACTGGAATACCTTTTTTCTCACCTAATTCTCGATAAGCGTATACTGTTCCATCAGCTGCCCTAATACTTAAATTTGGCTGGTTTATATATGAAAATTTTGTGCTCACGGCAGTTCCTCCTTATCTCATATGATTTTATTGAACTATAGCACAATAGTAATCTAAAGCTGAACACATCATTTCTTAAAATCTGATAACAACCTTTCCTTTTGTATGACCTGTCGCTACAAGATTCAGTGCTTTATCAATGTCTTCAATACGAAATTCTGTTGGATCCACCGCAGGTACAATCCGATTATCTTCAATAATTTTCGTAATCTCTTTTAATTGTGCGCCGTCACTACGAACAAAAATAAACCGATACTGAATATTCTTTTTCTTTGCTTTATTATCATATTTCGCTCCGGCAACAGCAAAGAGTTTTTTCTTCCAACCCGGAAACCCATGTTCTTCTGCAAAACGTTTGTTAGGTCCGGTCTTTAAGGAAAGAAGTCTTCCACCCGGTTTTATTATCGAAAGTTCATGATCAAATTCATTAGATCCCAAGGCATCAATCACATAATCAATGTTACTAAGCCGTTCCCAATAATTCTCAGTTGTATAATCTAGGTATTGGTCTGCCCCTATCTCCATTGTCCGATCACGTGCCTGGGGATTTCCGCTGACAATCACTTTAAGCCCCATTGCCTTGGCTATCGGAATGGCCATTTGTCCAAACGATCCTGAGCCACCGGGAATAAATACGGTATCACCGGCTTTCGCCTCCAATTCTTCGTGTAACCCCTGATAAGCAGTCAGTCCCGTTAATGGCGCAGCGGCTCCGGTCACAAAATCAAGATTGACCGGTAAATGACCGATAGCACCTGCATCAATTGCCGCATATTCGGCAAAAGCTCCGATTTTTGTTAAAGGCAGACGTGAATAGATGGCATCTCCTACTTTAAATCCCTGCACCTTTCTTCCAATTTTTTCAATCACACCGGTTAGCTCATTGCCCAGAGTCAATGGGAACTCATAATGCTGAATCAGTTTTACGCTACCGGTTATAATAAGCATTTCCAACGGATTAACTGCGGCCACTTTAACCTTAACTAAAACTTCATTATCATTGATTTCTGGTATCGGAATGTCGTTTACTTCTGCTGTAATACTTTTTGAATATTTTGCAATCTGTGCTGCTTTCATAATATAAACCTCCTATTTTTTGATTTAGCCGACATATTGATAAGTATGGACTTTACCCATTTTATATACTAACTAATCCCTTTGTACATATTAGTTAATATGTATGTCGCTCACTTATTACTATCCTCCAAACATCAAATAATTATAAACATCGTTCCTTATTTAGAATGATCGTTCTACTTTTTGCAAAAAATTATACGCTTATTAAATTAAGGAAAAAATTAGCTATGTTATGCATTTTTTCTTTACTCGCCGATGTTTTTACAAGTACACGCAGCCCTAAAAGTGAATTGTGCAAAACTTCTCCTAATACTTCATCATCATATTTACAGGAAAACTCACCATTTTCCTGACCTTTCTTTATAATATCGGCAATAAATTTTTCTGCTTGGCTGAACGCTTCTTCTGTCTTTTTCAATACCTCTTGATCCCATGGCCCCATCTCAGTTGCCGCATTCACAAAAAGGCATCCACAATGCTTATCCTCGTTTCCTTCAATAATGTAATCAAAAATATATTGTATAGCCTGATACGCCGTTTTTGCCCTCAATGTCTCAGACTTTAGTTTGGCTGTATTGTATTCTTCATAGCGATCCATAGCTTTTAGATATAACGAATGCTTATCGCCAAAGGTATCATATAAGCTTTTTCGATGAATTCCCATTTGCTCTACAAGATCACTCATAGAAGTTTTTTCATATCCCTGTTGCCAAAATACTTCCATGGCTCTTTGCAAAACTGTATTTTCTTCAAATTCTTTACTTCGTCCCATTGGATCACCTCCTTTATAGGATATAATAACATTTCTAGAACGAACGGTCAAGAATCAAATTTTCAAACATTGAGTTTAACATCTCAATATCCAAAATATGACGCAATCTTTCCCTTTTACAAATCGATTTTACTACACATTGAATTCATTAGTATTTAAATTTCCCGACAAAGATAATAACTTTTCTATGATTGAATTTGAATTTTGCATGGAATTACTTTGATCCTTAATCGAAACAACAATTTTCTCAGTTTCATTATAAACACTTTCCGATTCTATTGCTGATTTCTGAACAAGCGATAAGATTTCTTCTTTAAAATTTGTTATTTTATGTATATCAGCGTTTACAGAATCGATTTCATTAGTCATTAAATCAATTTTATACTTAATATGATTAAATTTAATTTTCGTTTCATCCGTTAATTTTTTCTGTGTATTTACTGCGTCCCAAACTTCATTCATATTATTACGAGAGCCCTCCACGCTGATTTTAACACTACTAATAACATTTTCAATTTCATTAGTAGCGCTACTTGATTGCTCTGCAAGCTTTCTTATTTCATCCGCTACAACAACAAAGCCTTTTCCGTATTCACCTGCTCTGGCTGCTTCTATTGAAGCATTTAATGATAAAAGATTAATTTGTTTTGTTATTGCCTTAATTACATCAATAATCGTACCGATTTCAACAGCTCTCACTTCCAGTTCAGCTATAGCATTTCCCAGCTTGTTTGTACTCTCAACATTACTGTCTAATTTAACTTCTATATCTAAAATATTTTTATTTCCATTGTTATTAAGGTTAAGTGCCTCCTTCGAATTCTTGTGTATTTGAATTACAGAATCTTTTAATTTTTCTAACATATCAGAAAGGTCACTAACCCTTGCAGATATGATGTTATTGTTATCAAGGCTACTTTTACTGTTTTTTGCGACCACTTCTGCTGAACTGCTAATTGAATTTTGTGAACGAAGATTCCCATTAAAATTATTTGAAAACTGTTCTCCAATGTGTTTCACTTCACTTGAAACCATCATATTCTTTTCCAGAATTTCCTCGATATTGTTTATAGACTGCTTCGATTTGGCAGTTTCTTCAGCCAGCTTAATTCGTTGATTGTCAAAATAATAATATATAACTCCAATATTTAAAATTACACCCACAAATATAAGACAATAGAAAAATGTAACAACAGAATCTTCAGCTGCAACAGCTAAATTAGGTGAATTAATTTTAACTATTCCTGCTAATACAGTAATTCCAATCGTCATCAGCATCTTTGTCCGAAGGTTTATTGTTTCTGTAAAAAAAACTAATGCAACCGCCGGAAAAAAGAAAATATAAAATCCTACGTTCCATCCAGCAAAAAGAGATCCCATTGTTGAAAATATACATATTTCCATAACATTTAAAAGTACTGCCATTTTAGGATATCCGATATGATTTAAATAAATGCACATAATCATTAATATTATAGAAAAAATATTATATACTGCCATAAAATGTAATTGATAGTATAACAAAATACCTTCCATTAATATATGACTGATAAGAAAAACTAATAGTTCATATCCACTTACCAAAAAATTCAAATTTTCATAGTCCTTTTTATTATGAAAAAGATCTTTCAAACCTCTCACCAAAACACCCCTCCTTTTTTATCTGTAATACCTTCTGGTATTTTACTTTCATTAAATATTAATCACACCTCTTTCTTTTAATTTTTAGCATAATACTTGTGCTGATTTTATTTAACAAAGGTATTTACTAAGAAAATGCCTTATTATTCACTATTTTATTTCTAAATACTGTAAGCCCATTTAAATTTACTGGATTTTTCTCTATTCTGATTAACCTGCTACATAAATACAATTCTATATAGCAGGTTGATTATATTATTATTCTTTATAAAACGAAAAAGATAAAGGTTGTCTTTCTGTAAATCTTTTATAACTATACTTAGGATATCCCACCATTACAACTCCTGTTATTTTTTTATCATCAGGAACATTAAAAATCTGATTCATAGGTGAATTTTCACTACATGCGCAAATCTCAAATATTCCTGCCCAGCATGATCCAAGCTCAAGCCATGGTGCATATAGTTCCAGATAAGACAAGGAGAGCACTGAATTTTCCCTTCCATTATAAAAATCTTTATCCGCTAATGTTACAATAATACTAGGTGCATTTCTTAAAATAGGATCCACTTTATTTTCTCTGTATCCATTCACCATACCTCCCAGTCTCTGACTCCAAGTTGGATCATTCTCAAACCAGTTTACACATTCCTCTACCGCTGACTCAATTATCTTTTTATCGTCTACGATTAGATACGATATCCCTTGTGCATTGCTGGCTGTTGGAGCCAAATGAGCAACATCAACAAGTTGTATTAATTTTTCTCTTTCGACTGGTTTGTCTTTATAAGAGCGAATAGAACGTCTTGAACGCATAAAATTCTTTGCCTCTTCTGCACTCAGATTAGGAACTCCTTCTTTCTTGCTTTGTGAGGCGAGAGGGGATTTCGTATTATCAATTGCTTCCTGTGGACATACGGCTACACAATGTCCACATGCAAGACAGGCTTGCGGTAAAACTTCCTGTGGGCCAGTACTTTCCATTTTTAATACTCCTGTGGGACATTCCTCTACACACAATCCACACGCTACACATTTTTCTTGATCTACAGTTATCAGACTCATAATCAATTTCTCCTTTTCATTTTTATTCTATTAATAAACCCTATCACTGCTGTTATATTTTATTGGTTGCAGTGATAGGTATTTACCCACTTATTTCTGATTCAACCTTACAAAGAACTCAGGTTCTACAAATATCTGTTCTACTTTCGGTAAGCTAACCTCAAGCGTTTCTTTTAACACATCTTCTATCGTTTCGACTGTTATAATCTCTATCTTGTTTTTAACTTCTTCGGATACTTCCTTCAAATCTGATTCATTCTCTTTGGGAATTAAAGCTTTTGTGATACCAGCTCGTTCGGCGGCAAGCAATTTCTCTTTTAATCCACCGATTGGAAGAACGGCACCCCGAAGTGTAATTTCTCCCGTCATTGCAAGTTTTGGATTTACTTTGATTCCGGTTATTAATGAGGCTAATGCCGTAAAAAGTGTAATTCCTGCAGACGGTCCGTCTTTTTGCACCGCTCCTGATGGTACGTGGATATGGATGTCCTTATCCTTAAATGCCAGAGTATTCACTGGAAGTCGTGATTTCAAAAGACTTAAGGATATCCTTGCTGATTCCTTCATTACATCGCCCAACTGACCTGTCAATATCACTTGTTCATTGCCTGGCATTGCCGTAGCTTCCACAAACAGGATTTCTCCTCCTACCGGAGTCCAAGCCAAACCGGTTACAACACCGGGTGCATTTATTTTCTGAGCAATATCGTGCCTGGATAATTGTCTTCCAAGAATTTCTTCTAAATTTCTTACTTCGACAACATATGGCTTCTTTACCGCTTTTGTAACTATTTTTTCTGCCGCACTTCTTGCTATGGCGGACAGTTGATTTTTTAATCCTCTTACTCCTGCCTCCATGGTATAGTCTGTAATTACTTTCTTTAAGACTTCTTCACTAATTTTAACATCCTGCTCTGACAAACCATGTTCCTTTAGCACTTCATGAATCAAATGATTCTTACCAATATAGAATTTTTCATTTGCAGTATAACTGGAAAGCCGAATGACTTCCATTCGGTCTAATAGTGGTCTCGGAATACTTTCCAGTGAATTTGCAGTTGCGATAAAAAATACATTGGATAAATCATACGGTAAATCCAGATAATGATCGGTAAAGGTATTGTTTTGTTCTGGGTCAAGTACTTCAAGTAAAGCGCTAGCCGGGTCACCATTGTAACCTGTCATCAATTTATCCACCTCATCCAATATCATAACCGGATTCATTGTTCCCGCCTTTTTGATACTGTCAATAATTCGTCCTGGCATGGCACCTATGTATGTTTTTCGATGCCCTCTGATTTCCGCTTCATCCCGTATTCCACCCAAGCTTACTCGAATGTATTGTCGGTTCATCGCCTCAGCAATACTTTTACCAAGACTTGTTTTTCCAGTCCCCGGAGGACCTACAAGCAAAAGAATAGAACCTTGTTTGTCTTTTTTTAGCTGCATGACTGCAAGATGTTGTAAAATTCTATCTTTTACTTTTTCCAATCCGTAATGCTGTTCATTTAAAATTTTTCGTGCATTGCTAATGTCAATTGAAGATTCTACATTTATTTTCCACGGAAGTTTTACCAGAAGATCCAAATAATTTTGAATCACATGCTTATCCGCACTAGCAGAACCTTGCATTTCAAGCTTGTTTAGCTCCTCAAGGGCAACTGCTCTTATGTCTTCTGGCATATTTGCATCGTCAATGAGTTCGCGATAATCCTTTTTATTTTTAGCGGAACCTGAATTCTCCTTATTCAGCTCTTCCTGAATGGCTTTCAGCTGTTCTCGTAAAATAGCTTCCCTGTAATTCTTATTTGCTTTTTCTGAAAAACGTTCTCTCATTTCAATCTGAAGCTGAATTCCCTCTTTATATCGCAATAAATAATCAATAAATGTTAAACAGCGTTCTTTTAAAGATGCCATATCCATCAGAGTATATTTTTCTTCACGGGTAAGTGGCACGAACTGGCTGACATATCCAATCAGTACATTCAGTTCCTTAATACTTTCAATGGTCTTCACAATTCCATCTGCATCTTTAAAATTTGTACCAATTTGGCGTGCTATGTCATGAATATAGTCCGATATTTCATTCTGTCCGTTTTCATTCAGATCAATGGTATCAGCAGCCGTAATTATTTCACCGGTGATAACAGCGTCACTAATTTTTATATCAGATACTTCTGCACGGCTTAACACTTTCACATTAAGACGAAATGTATTTTCCTCATGATTTACCTCCAGTATGTCCAGCAATACCCCTGTCTTGTAAAAATCCTCTTCATTAAGTGCATTTCTGTCACGATACCTTTTTAACGGTAAAGCTGCTATTTCTTGCGTTTTATACCGGATTACAGTCAGCTCCTCGTCGCTAAGCTGATTCATGATAAGTTGATAATTCATCCCTGGTAATAAAATAAGGTCATCAATATACAATATCATACTATATTCTCCTTTCTAAAATAAATGACTGTTCATTCTAAATAAATGAAATATATAAACGAGCAACAGGCTCGCTTATATTAACTTTGGTATAAAGCAGTATTTACAGGTCCTTCAAACATAGTTTTTGAATCATAGCAATCAGTTCCTCTAAATTATCTGCCGCATTCGTTTCTAATTCACAAGATTTGATAGCAATCATTTCTACCGTGGAAAACAAAACTGCATACAAATTATCATTGTTATAATTATTAAAAATATGCCGATCCTTCAAATCTGTAAGGAGTTGGCTCAACTCCTCTGGTCCTTTCATCGCACCGCATCTACTGTTTAATATAGGGCAGGAACTATATTGCACAATAAAATAAAAAACTTCTTTGTTTTCGACAATAAAATTATAATATCGTCGAATTATCTCTGCAATAATTTCTTTTCCCCCCATACTAGGAGATATACATCTAAGTACGTACTGGAACATGTCTTCAGCATATTCTGTATAAATCTCTCTGAGCATCGTATCTTTATTTTCATAATAAATATATACTGTTGCCGGAGATATTCCCGCTGCTTTTGCAATTTTTGAAATAGAAGTACCTTGAAGCCCCTCTTCCAAAATCAATTGCACCACTGCTTCTTTAATACATTTTTGTTTTAGGTCATCCTTTTTTCTCATAACCATCGCCTAAATCATATAAAATTGTAACGTGATTATATAATAAACGAACATTCATTTAATGTCAAGCTATTTAATAGTATTCGTATTACTCCATTTAGCTAATCCGCAAAATGAAGATATGCGATGAGCAAATCAAAGAATTTATTATGGAGTCAATTGATGGGGATGCTGCTGATTATGGCTACAGAAAAATAACCTATCACCTAAGGAAATATTACAGCCT
>NZ_JACTOJ010000030.1:0-51666 GCF_032335695.1 Clostridium sp. 19966 | reverse complement strand
AAGAACTAGCTTAAATCCAATAGCGAAGCGGTGATGATACATGCTTTCTACTGGATTTAGTTTATCAAAATTTATTAGAAATTTGTATACGGAGAATTTTTGACGGTTACATACTATTTGGATAATCATAGGGGTATTTGCACTAATAACTTTATTGAGCATTATCAGTCAATTAAGAAATGATATTGTTCGTATGAAATTAACTTTAGATAAGATTGCTAAACAAGCCGGTGTACCTGACATTATAACAAAAGATGTAAGAAATGAATTACTAAGTCTTATTTCAGAAGGTAATAAGATTAAAGCGATAAAAAAATACAGAATGATTACTGGGCTTGGCTTAAAGGAATCGAAAGAATATGTTGACCAATTGAGTACGCAGGAAATAGAGTAAATAAATTTAATTATTGGTATCTATTTTAAACCAATGTTGATAATTTAACAAATGCATAATTGTAACTTAAGGGAAGATAAATAACAATTAAATCAACGGAGATGATAGCTATGGCAAGAGAAATGGTTGTTGTTCCTTATGATGATATGTGGGCGAAAATGTATAAAATTGAGGAAAATATCCTATTAGATATTTTGGGTAATTTAATAATTGACATACAACATTTTGGTTCTACATCAATCAAAGGATTGAGTGCGAAACCAATAATAGATATTATGATTGTAGTAAATGATATAAGTCAGATTGATGAATATAATCATGTTATGGAGGATTACGGATATAGCGTTAGGGGAGAAAACGGAATTGAAGGTCGAAGATATTTTGTAAAATTAAGTCCAGATAATTCTGGCAATCACACGCATCACATACATATTTATCAAAAAGGAAACCCTCATATCTCTGATGAATTAATGTTTAGAGATTATTTACGAATTGATAATGAAGTATTAAAGGAGTATGAAAGAATAAAAATAGAAGCCTCTTTGAAATTTCGTTATAGCCCCATAGAATATGTAGATGCAAAATATGATTGCATTATGAGCATTATGAATAAAGCCAACTTATTCTATAAAAACAAATATAATCCATATGTAAAGTAATACTATGTTCTTAAATTGGGAATGGAAGCCCAAGCTTTGGGGAAGGTTATATAACCTACTTAAATCAAAGTTGCTTTTTATACCACTCAATTTTAGAATTTAGATTTTCAGAATACTCTTCCCAAAGTTTTCTTTGCTTCATAACATAAACCTGATGATTTTGTAATATCTCAAGTCTCTCGGAAATCGTATACTCTCCTTCATATCTCAAATCTGAGTAATGCTTCATTTCTTTTAAGGTCATACCTGTATTCTTAAGACGTTGTAAAAATTTTACCCATTCAATATCTTTATCAGAATAAATTCTTCTGTTTCCAAAATCTCGCTGAACCTTTATGAGACCTTTTTCTTCATAATATCTTAATGCTGAGCAATTTATGCCTGTTAATTTAGAAAATTCACCAATTGTCATTTTTACACCTCACAATTTACAATTTGTTCATTGACCTCTACTATACTTGAAGTTTTATTCTTTAAATATCACTTATACAGGAGGTTTTTTATGGATAATAGATTTATAAAAGGAATGGAAAATTTGAAATCTGTAGATGGAAAAGGTGGTGATGCTGTAATTAAATCTTTAGAAGATATATCACCAGATTTAGGTAAATATATTGTTGAATTTGCTTTTGGTGATATATATTCTAGACCAATCTTGTCCCTACAGGAACGTGAAATAATTACTATAGTTAGTCTACTAACTGCTGGAGGCTGCGAACCTCAACTAGAAGTTCATATTAATGGTGCCTTAAATACAGGGATAGCTCCTACAAAAATCATAGAAGCTTTTCTGCAATGTATACCCTACACTGGGTTTCCTAAGGTATTAAATGCTGTATTTACAGCCAAAAAAGTATTTCAGCAGCGAAATATCACATTATGATCCTTATCTCCTCACCTGAAATACAAGTGGGGAGATTTTCATATAACATCTTATACTTCCACTTCCAGCTTCATTTATATACTTAATTTATATCTAAATGCATCTTCAGTAGGATTATCATAATACCCTTTTATAGTTTCTACATTTCTGAAATTAAAATCACTGAATACTTTTTGCATTGGATAATTTGTAACCCTTGTCTCTCCTCTGAAATCTTTCATTCCTTCATTTTGCATCTCATTTATCATTGTTTCAAATAGTTTATGAGCTAATTTTTGCCCTCTAAAACAGCTTTTAGCTCCTATACTAGTTATTTTAACATAATTTTTTTCTTTTCCCCAATTGAATATGCTTAAGTAGGCAATTAAGTCATCATGTTCTTTTACTAGATAAATAATATTATGTTCTAAGTCTCCAAAAATTTCTTGCCATAATTCCTTATCCCAGCTACTAACTCCAAAACATTCCTTATCCAGCTCTATTAATTCATTTTTATCTTTTAAATTAAATTTAACTATTTCCATAGGTTTCTTCCCCTTAAAATTTATTTACTGAAATTCATTATAGGACACAGTATCAATCAACTGTTTAATACTGGTATGCCCAGCATATGGGTTGTGACAATTGAAGCATCAATATCACCACTTATTTTTCCATCATATTCTCTTTTCCAACAAAGCTTCTTATCATAACAAGTTAGAATGGCAAGGGGCGCATTAAAATGACACACTGTACATTTTCTATACCTTGCCAAAGCCTCATCACTTTGAATTACTAATATTTTCTGGGGTTGAAGATTACAGGCTGTTGGAGCTACCTGCCCTCAATATGGCATTGATTTTTTCCTGTTCAACTGGTTTGCTTGCAAAGCTTCTAACGGAGAACCGCTGCTCTGCTAATTGTAAAAAATCCATTTTTTTATTCTCCTTAAATTTATAAATTGTGATTTATCATTGAAAAATGCTTATAATTTTGCTTTAGTGATTATTGTTTTTGCAGCTTCATAAGCAGACAAATTAGTTATATCTAATTTAGGATAAGTTACATCATCAAAAGCTTTTCGTGATTCCTTTAAAGTTCTTTGCAATTGTAGGTATAGTGTCATCATTTAAAACAAATGGATTCATAAACCTGCATGGATCAGAATCAACATAGGCCGAATTTGGTAATTGTTCAACAATTTCTTTGCAGATAGTAGTTTTTCCTATTCCATTTGAACCACATAAAAACAAAATGTTTTTCATCATAACTCCTTTTTTATAAATTACTATTTATAATTCCATAGAGAGTTTTTTTAATTTACTACCAGGACTGCTTCAACATCCTAAATTCCTTATAGGTGACGTCCCCAATTTTATATTCAAAGGAATTCTTTTTAATAAAGCCATGTCTTTCATATAATTTAATAGCTACTTCATTATCTGTTTCTACACTGGTATATAAATCTTCGTTTGGAAATTTGTCGTGAAAAAATACTAGAAATTTTTCTAATGCCTTGGCGCCAAAGCCCTTGTTTTGATATTTAACATCTATCATAAATCTTGAAAATGACCATCCATTTATTTCTTCATCATAATCATATAATATAAATCCTACCATTTCATCCTCATTATATATTCCTAATGGATATAATCCTTCTTCATAGGAAGCTTGTACCAATGAATAGACATTACTTGCTACATAGTTAATTTGGTGTTCTCCCACCTTTAATGACACACAAGTATTATAATTTGTTTTGTCTATCTCTCTAAAATTAATCTCCATATTACACCTCAAAAATTATTATTTTTTTCGAAATAACACTTTATCTCAATTGTACCTTTTAATGATATCTTAAGCTTGTTGATATTACATCAACTATAGTGAATTTATTGTCTGTGTATTTTGCTTGTAATACATCTTCCATATTTAATAGAATATTATCAATATACTCTCTAAGCCTTTCAATGCGATTATCCATATCTTCAGCAAGTCCATTATGTAAATACTTTTGAATTTTTTTAATATGGTTTTCCGTGTCTTCCTCCGCCCATTATATAAATTTTCTAACTTCACAGTTTAATCTTAAACTCTCAATACTTTACAATTTTGAAACAATAAATATATATACCTCTACTACCATCTAAATAATAAATAATTAATTAATGTAAAAATATTAACGCAAGTTAATAGCCTTCCTCAGCACTCATGCTTTTCTATGCTTCTTCACCAGTAGCTATATCAAGGCTGTTCTTCCATGTATTTTCTATATACATGAACAATTTGCATAGTTTGAAAGCCAAGGGACTTGTATAACCTATCTGCTTTTTCATTTTCATCTAAATAGCAAAGGTAGATAGGTTTAAAGTCCTTGCTTAATGCTTTATTAATAGCAAACTGTGTGGTTTTTTTACCATATCCCTTTCCCTGATATTGTGGCGAAACCATTACATTATCAATATAACCATTAGACAAAAACTTTTTCGCTTTTCCATATACATCACCTAGTATATCTATTTCATCAATAATATCTCCTTTGCTAATAATTCTATTAAGTTGAGTTAAGTCTTGTTTCGCAAAATCTCGTAACATAATGAATCTTCCTTTAAATCCAGCAACTGTACCAAGTCAAATATATAGAATATCTTCTTACAGCAGTATCTGGTTATTTTCTATTCTACCTTTTAATAATTTTTATACTTATATTTGATTATTTTACCATATAATAACTATCAATTGCTATATTATTTAAATTGGAGCATAGGCTTAGTAATAGTAATCTCATTTATTTGTCGCTTCTAGATAGTACTATCATCTTTTACTAAAAATTTCATAACTATGTTAGCACAGAAAGCTACTACTGCCACTACAGTATCTATAGCTTCTTCACTTAGCTCAGTGACAATTACCTGCATTATGGCAAAAGATGCTCCTCCTGCTCCAAGCCATATGAAATTGGAGACTTCAACACAAAAAGGCCACTAGATCTCATATGAGTATTTTACCAGATGATTTCACTGGATCTATATAGCTAGTTATCTAGCTTTCTATTTATCTAGATAAATGGTTTTATAGAAGTTAAAGTCAATTACGCTAATCTAAACCAATATATAGTATAATATTTATACTTAAAATTATATGATATAATTTATTATTTATATTTGCGAGGTGATGAAATGAAAAAAGCAATTAAATATGCATGTGTGCTTGCTTGTGTAGTTGGTATAATCATTTTAGTATTGTTCTTTAATAACAATATTGGAATTGCCAAATCTAATATTGAAAAGGATGCAAGAAATTCACAAAAGATTTCTGCTGGCTGGCAAGTATCAAAGGCTTCTACAGAAACAATGTCAGCTATGCTTTTTTATGATAAAAATCATCAAAGCCACACATTTTCCATATATGTCAAAGGGCATATTCCTTCCTTGGGTTACTTTTTTAGAGCCGGTGGAGCCTCAAAGGCAATTGCTGAAGGAATAGGAGAATTTCATATTTACGGATATAATGAGAGCGCTTATATGTCCATGAACAAACAACAAATTAGTAAAATAGAAATAAACAAGGGTGATTCCATTCAAACAATTCATATTGAAAGCACAAAACCCTTCGCTATTATTTTGCCAGTTAATTCAGGTTCTGTTACAATTTACGATGTCAATGGTAATATAATTCATAGCCTACCACAAACATTTTAGGTATTGCCTTGATTTATTTATTTCATGTCCAATAATATTTATATAGTAAGTAGGTGTGCATTATTCCTATTTAACTTTCTGCATAATACATTGTTGGTTTTGCTGTTGCTTTGTTAAGTAAGAACACTATGAATATATAATGAGCATTCTCATTCTTTATTAACTATCATTAACGGTTCATGATAGTTTCTGCCATAATAACACTCTGAATATCCGGCTTTCCATCATCTTCTACATCCCAACAGTTGGCCATGGCTATTTCAATAAAATAGCATTGCTTAATTATCTTATTGGGAATACCTAGGCTTGTTTCTAAAGAATTAATTATAGTGCATACTTTTTCATAATTCTTTTCAGCAGAAATGTGTTCTTCATACTCATTCAAAATAAATCTTGGAATATCAAATATGGGATCACCTACAATTCCCTTAGGGTCAATAATTTTATACTTTCCATCATTATTCAACAAAATATTATCGTGATGAAGATCACCGTGTAATAACATTTTTTTATTATATACTTCACTGATTTGCAAGCAAATGCTTTCTGCCCTTTTCATATACAAGTATAATTCCTTGTAATCTTCTCGATTACTCATATATTGGGTTATTCTAGTTACCCATTCAATATAAGTGGGATATAAACTGGCATTTTTAGGCTGTATATGGAGACCGTTAAATAAATTTGAAAATACATTTAAACGTTTTTCTAATGATTGCTCCTCTCTCAAACGCATACCTGGATTAATACATTCTTCTAAAATAATACCATTCTCAATATCAGAATCAAAAACCTTGCAAAACCTTTTGCCGTCATATTCCCTTAGTGCATTAAACTCTGTAAAAACTTCTCTACAAGGTGTATTTATTTTTAAAACAGCAGCGCCAAATTTTTTTGAAATACATTTAAAAATGCAGTTTACTGAAAAGTAATCAACTAATTCTAATATTTCAAGTTCCCATTTATTTGAATAAAATTTAATATCCCTCTGCACTTTATCAAAAAAATCCTTACCAAAATGTTCTATAATTTTATCCGATTCAAATTCATTAAATTCATATGCCATAAATTTTACTTCCTTTAATTTTTTATAATCTCTTCTTTTCTCAACAATTTCTTATTCCATTATAGTTATTTGTATACTAATTATAACAAGAATAACAATATAATGTATATATCTTGTTTTAATGCTCCATACATTAGGAAAAAAACTACATCTTACTATATCCAATGCTAAGGTTCTTTCCACCACTAAAGGAAAAATAACTCCAGGGGAAGAATTAAACTAATTGAAACTGGAGGCAAATATAAACTTTCAGGAACAAATCCAAAAGAAACAAAAGGACAAGAAGTTGAATTAGCATTTGATGGAGTCAGAGTAATGCAATCTGGTGAACATTTGTATTTATTTGTGCAAGAATTTAATGGACCTCGGGTTAAAGATGCATATATTCCATTAGGTGTATACCAAGGGAAGTTCAAAATTAATAATAATAATGGCGATGTTGAACAACAAGCCACAGCTGAGCTAGGGAATACAGTCCATCGGTAATACAAGGCTTTTCCTGCATCGCAATGCACTTTTCATAATCTGCAATGGCTTCCTGAACAAATCCAATTTTCTTTAGGCGGTCTGCCCTGCTGCAATATGCTTGCCAACGGTGAGAATATTGTTCCACTGCCTTATTCCACAGACCTTTTGCAGTTTCCACATCCCCATGTCCATAGGCTACATCACCGGAATAAAAAAGCATTTGATCCGATTCTGGTGCAACCTCACCTATCTTTTTTATATAAGGAACCGCATCATCAAAGCGGTTGTCTGCTAGTAAGTTCTCTATAATCCTATATAGAGCCCTATAATTTTCTGGATACTTATCTAAGATTTCTTTGCAGTATTGTATTACTGTAAAATGATTATCATACCATTCATCCCCACAGGCTGCATTATTAGCCTCCTGAAAAGCAATCCATCCTGGCTTATGATCAGGATTTAACTCCAAAACGCGTTTTGCATATTCAGATGCTTCTGCATGATCACTGGCAGCTCTATGATTAAACAAATATGCTAAATTTTCATATGCCCTTATGTTTTTAGCATCTTTAGCAATCTGTGCCTGCAAAAAGCTTATTGACTGCTTAAAAGTTTCCTCTGGAATTCTGCGTTCATGCCAATACATATTTTCAATTCGCTCAAATTGAACTTCCTCTGGAATTGCAAATAATTCATCAATAGCCACCCCAAAGAATGTAGATATTGAAGGCAGCAGCGCAATATCCATGTCATCGCCTTTCCATAATTAATTTCTATCAGCTGATAATCGTATGATAACATTCCCTAATAAATGGCATAAATGATTTTCAAAAATCTATTTTAAACACTATTGCATTTGAACAAGAGCAAGCTGTACAAACAGCATTGTGCAATCATAAAGCTGGAGACAATATAGAAAATCTACTTTATAGTACAACTGCCGAATTAATTGCTGAAATTATGACCTTAATTGATGGCTATGCGGATAATAACATTGAATTAGATATTATTAACAAAAGTAACGGAATTAGATTAAAAGAAAAACCTTCCATAGAATTACATGATAAAATTGTAGATTTTATAAAATTTCAAAAGTAAAAAATAGTCTCAAAAAATAGTTATCTATTATAGAATTCGTATAATAAATATTCACTGTTATTATGTTTTTTGGTATTCTAATCTTCTTTAATATAATCACCGATTTTCCCTAAATGTTTGCCTATAGAATGATAATGTCCTGAATATACAACCGGATCAAATAGTGTCAAATCAATTCCATCAGATATATCTATGTCATTATCAATTTGAACATTTTTAATGTCACAGAAAAAGGTATCAGAGTCTCCTGTTTGTACAATCTTATTAATCTGGCACTCATATACCCATTTACTTAAGTCAAGTGTAGGTACATGTAAAGCTTCGCCATTGCTATAGCTATATGTCTTCTTGTCCTTTATCCCATTATTTCCAGAGTTGCTTCCCAAGTAGTCCACTAAATATAACATATTCGTGCTCACAAGATTAACTGATAGTTGCTTTGCTTTTATTACATTTAGTTTTGTTTTCTTTGAACCAAACATACTTATTACAAGCATATAATGATTATTATCACCATCATCATTAGTAACGCTCACCCAAGTTATTGGAGCAAAATTAACATTACCCTCCTCATCATAAGTGCCTATTAGAAAGGTTGGTTGTACACACATGGAATGTTGAGTTCCGATAGACTTTCTCTTGATCATCTTTTCTTTATCTCCCTTTATTATTTTTGAATTTTTGCAATTTTAATTTAATTATACCATTTTTTTACATATACTATGATATTATTTACACGAAATCCCATCCTATATGCCTTTTTTGCTCCAACCCATCCAATGTTTAATTTCAAAGATCATTATTCATGCGTTCAAACTGAAAAGTTAAGTTGGTATTTTCAAATTATAAACCAAGAAACACCCCAAAATCCATATCTGAATAATGCGGTGTTCTTTAAAAATGTTCGGTTTTCCTGCTGGTTAGTTAAATAAAACATAATAAACAAAGTCAACTAAAAATTTGCTTGTATATAAAGTTCTACTGATAAACTATTTTTCTTATCGATTCAATGGAGAGGTTGTACTGCTCAGCAAGAGCTTCAATAGACATTTTTTCAGCAAATTTCTCTTTAATTTCAAGATTTCTCTGTTTATAGTAATCTTTTGCACCTGTACCTTCTCCCCATTTTTGACGACTTTTGTACTTTGGAAAGTATAATGCTTCCCCACTTACATATTTTTGCACTTCTTTAAGCAGTTCATCTGGCAAAACCTCGCTAGCTTTTCTGTATTTCATTCACTTCACTCCCTCAAGAGTTTTGATTTATGAACTCATCCACAGAAGAATAAGAGTCAATTTCCACATTGCTTGATTTTATTGCAGCCACAATGCTCTCTTCAGCTAGTTTTACTTCCTTTGCAAAATCAGATAAGTTATTACTATCAAAATTCGAAATAATATCCAAATTCGGTATTTTAAAATCTTTTGCAATATCATCTAAGTCTGTTTGAATTGCACAGCTTGCACTAAATGCAAGTTCAGATTCATTATTTGCGCAAAAATGATAAATCCTCTTGAAATAATAACTACATTCCTGATACCAGTCTGCTAAGGATTGGTAATTAGGAGTTATCTTATTTTCTCCATGGCGCTTATCATTGATTTTGAAAAAATCTCTTGTAGCTTTAATTATATTATAGCTGAGTGATTGCAATTCAGTTGCAGTTTTTCCATTAACCACTTGTTTATATTGCTGGATAAAATTGCTAGGAAGATGCTTCATTGTGCTTAACTCTTTAAGTTTGGTGAAGCTTTTGAAATAAGTCTGATTGTAGCAAGCAACAGCCATTGCCAAACAATCTATAATAAATGCAGCTCCTTTTCTTACCTTAGAAAGCTCATCTTCAAATAGCAAAGTTTTATATACCTCCATAGCATTATTTATCCATTCCAATCCTCTTTCAAACATATATTGAGAATTTTCAAGGTTTGCAAAAAATTTTGCTCTTAAATATAGGAACCTTTGCTTCTCCGCTTCGTTTTTACTATATAGAATATTAGCTTCTGCAAGTACAGTTACATAATAGCCTTTTACATCTGCGTCTCTTTCAAAGCTTTCCCAGGAAACTTGATTAAAGTCATACCCAATCCCATTAATGATAAAGGTTCTTGATAGTCCAATACGCTTTTTTGAGTCAGATATAATAGTATTTACATATCTTACATTTCGATCTTCCTCAAGACAGTAAGTGTTATGCTCTAACAAAATGGATACTTCGTCTTTATAATGTGTTTCAGTTTCTTTAACTGCCCATTCTACAAGTCGATTATCAATCTCTTTCATTTTACTACCACCTTTTTAATATATTGCAAGTGCTTTGCTATTAATAATGTATCATGGTGGTACAGGAATAAATATACCATCATTTTTTCTAAAAATTTATTACCTAATTATCAGCATTGCTTTTACTTCTGGCTTCTACCTAAATAAGCCCATTTATTTTTAATACCTTTCTCATGCTTAGGAATTGCTAAATAAAATCTATCCGGAATAACTTCAGAATATTTATCATTTTGTTTAACATTCCAATTTATATTTTAAAACCAAGTCTTTAGTTCATAATTTAAGAAAGTTGCGAACTAAATAACGCAATATCCTATTCTACTTAATATCTATAGGGGCAGACCTCTTTAATCCTTTGGCATAACCATCAATGTAACCTGGTAATCTTTCCTCTATACTACATCCATCTAATGAATACCAGGTTATATTTTCAACAACATCCCTCAAACTTTTGCCATGAAATACTTTTGCATTTAGAATATCCTCTAATTTAGCATAATCATACGCTTGTGAACCATCTGGCACTAATCCATACCAATATATTTCTTTGCCACGTTCGTCTCTATTAGGCATTTTTCCAAGCCAGCAATCTTCATATTCTGTATCATTATCAATACTAAAGTTCATTTCAATACAAGAATTATATTTTACTACATCACTATTTAACACTGTTATTAAATCCTGCAATTTAATTTTTGCCAATAATCTCACCCCTCAATACTTGTCTTTATAATATAATCATGCTTCGTAATATTTTACAATTACGATATAATCATAGAATAATTATGCTTGATAGAAATTTTCTACGCCTTCTTTCGCTAAAGTTTTGTATTGCAAACTAAGGATACTCAAAGTCTATATAAGGTTCTCCAAATACACGTCATTCCACAATTGAACTTCAATGTAGCCTCCAATTTGCCCGAATTTTTCAGGAATACTTTTAACAAATTCGCAAATGTCTAATTCAGATTCGTACATTAACTTAAATAGGTTTTCTTTTTTCCATACAGTCTTCTCGGTTCTACCCATATCCATTAGGTGCATACTATCTCTGGGGGTAAAACTTATATGTGAAGAATCAATATTTCTTAGAGAAATCTTTACTTTGTTAGGGTTGCCAAAAAAACTACATAGTCCCTCGCTTTCCAACAGAGTGAAATAAATAGGATGATGTGTCGTCGGCTTTCCATTAAGAGATATGAAAGTATCATATAGCCATTCTTCTGTTCGCAACCTTTTATGATAATATGTATCAAAGTAGTCGCCATATCTATCCTTTTTTGAAACACTCTTTTGCGATAGTGTTTTTGCGAAAGCATAAGCCTCTTCTTTAGGTAGCCTTGTTATACTGTGGAGCGGTAAGCCTCCTGCTTCCCTATAATTCGTTATATATAAGTCATTAATATTCATTTTTTAAGCACCTCCTCTCTAGTTGTATTACAATATTTTGCAATTACGATATAATCATAGGATAATTATAGCATATATGACATATATTATAATTACGCTTGATAGAAATTTTCTACGCCTTCCTTTTCTACAGTTTTAAAATGCGAACTAAAAAACACCACATATTCATCTCTGAATAATGCGGTGCCTTATGAAAATATTCTGTTTTATAGCTTGTTAGTTAAATAAGAAGATTGTGAAGTAAAACAACTTCTGATTAGCTTATACTATGATGTTAGAATAATGAAGGATTAATAACGCCCTAAATGTAATATCACAATCCCTGCGAATATTTGATTTCCAATCTGTTTCTAATTGTAATCCAGCATAAGGTCCCCAGCCTTTGAAAATAGCATCGACCACGGGAATACGGCAAACTCCATCGTCGCTGACAGCATTTGCTATATCATTAACAGTTTCTCGTAAAGCCGGAACAAGCGGAACAACACCGCATCTTGCCAGCCATTCTATATATTCCAGATTATAAAGGTCAGGCTTTGAGGAAGTTATTGCAATGGGATTTGGAAGAAGCGCCGAGGTTTTAATGCTAAATCCCTGAGATGGAAAGCCCCCAAGTGTGCCGAGCGCATAACCGACCCAAGAAGACGGAATCAAATTAACCAATTCAGGGCTATCGCTCTTCATCATCTTTTTAATAGAATCTGCGATAATCTTGATATTGTCCTCATTCTTCCAAGAGTTTGTGTGGCCCAAAATGTCAAGGTGATAACGGCATGGCCATCTTTCATAATCCTTGAAAACACGGCTCCTGCCTTTTTTGATTGGGCGGGAAACATCAAGAACAGAATCAACCTCCAGCACGCGCTTGAAGGAATCAAGGGACAACTGAATCTGCGGAGAAATGTCAATCATATCATCATAGCCTGCCCGGGCAATGCAGGCACAACGGATAAGGTTATATCCGTGTCCGGTTGTCTTAAACTCATCAATAAATATCCCCCGTGTCCCATAGCATAAATCATCCAACGGCACGGTAATAAAAGCATCCATTGCGCGTTTTAAAACAGGCGTGTCCTTATCAACAGCCTTTTCTCCAAGATATTTCGTGCAGGTTTCCATATTCTCAAATTGCCCAGCGTTTCTATTGGTACCGTGAAAGCCATTACCAAGCCAACCGTTTTCCTTTTGACAAGCAATCGTCCGCTTTATATTCGGTTCTTGTAGAATTTGTCTTTGATATTCAGCCGCTTCTTCTTGCGTAATATTATTCAAAATTTCACTCTTTATTCTACGTTTGATTGATGGGTTGGCATTGTTAAGTAAAAACTCTATCATCCTATTTTTCATCACATACCTCTACAATTATAAATAATCATTAATTCGCCATATTTTACAATTACGATATAATCATAGGATAATTATAGCATATATGACATATATTATAATTATGCTTGATAGAAATTTTCTACGCCTTCCTTCGCTAAAGTTTTGAATTACACACTAAAAAACACCTCAAAATCCATCTCTGAATAATTCGTTGCCCTAGAAAGCTATTTAATTTTATTACTTATTTGTTATATAAGAAGAATGGGAAGCAACTCAAAAGCTCTTGTGATTATAATGTTAGTAAATACTCATCTTTAGTAAGGGAATAAAAAGGGTCGCCATTACAACGTTCAAACTCTTTTGGAAGTCCTTCTTGTATATACCTGAATTTCAACCCTATCTTTTCCATCACTCTTTTTGAAGCGATATTCTCTTTCATGCAGACACCGACAATTTCATTTAAACCAATCGTTCTAAACCCATACTCAAGTATTGCCTTTGATGCCTCGGTTGCATATCCTTGATTCTGATATTTGATTCCTGTTAAATAAAAAATTTCTGTTTTTGCAATATCGGTTACAAGCTTACCCAAGCCAACCCAACCAATGCACCTGCCAGTTTCTTTCAGAATGATATTAAAGGAATAGGCAAAATTTCCATCAAAGTCCACATTATATGACTCCAAAAGCCATTCAAATAATCCCTTATATTCATCCAGTGTCATAACTCCCATCTCTTTATATTTAAACAATTCTTTATCCTGCATCAACTTAAAAGATTCTATAAAATCATCTTCAATATAAGGTCTGATTATCAGTCTTTGTGTTTCAAGGCGCATATCTTTTATCATAATTTTTCTTCTCCTCTCATGCATTGTCGATATTTATTTCTATTCTCATTTAAATAATATCATTAGCTCCATTTACAGCTCAACCTCAAACATTTTTCTGAAACAAAAATGCGTCATTTTAGCCAAATTACATTTAGAAAAAATTTGCCAAAACCCCAATATTCAATTTTCAAACACAATTATTCATACTTTCAAACTCAATAGTTAGTTCGCACAATTTTCAAAATTTTTATACATTCATAAGACATTTCTCTTTATTTACGGAAGCTGAATTTTTCCAGCACCACCGTTGCCTTTTGGGTATAATCCTTGATAACCTGATTAATCTTGCCGCATAAGCATCTCAAATTGCATCCTTTACAACTTTTCACTGCCTGAGATTCTATCAAACTGCAGCTGGCTCCTTTAAAGCTGATGTCAAGCATGGTGGAAGCTAAAGCAAATTTGTCATAGCTCTCTTCCTATCTAAATTTTTTCTAAGTTCAACCCATAAAATAATAAATATTCCAAAGCATCTGCATATTTATTATGTATTAAATTAAATTTTTTGAGGAGGTGAAATAATGGGAAAAGACATGGTGTTTAATTCCCTAAGCAATGATGCTGCTGCAGTAGAATCAGTGGATATATTTTATTCCCAAGATGAAGAGGCTGGCTTTACATATGGAGAACCGACTAATGGAAATGCAATAGCTTCTTTTAGCTTTGCCACTGAAGAGGCTGATACAGACGAAGAAGAAGCTGAGCTTACCCTAAAGAAGCAGCCAAAAGGTACATCATCATTTAATACTGCTTTCCCTAACAGGAGAGGCATAACTCCTCCTATAGATGAGGAAGGCTTCATTATAAAAAGATGTTATCAATTTAGGCCTTCCGCCATAAGAAAGCTTAATGAAATAAAAGCCAAGCATCAAGATGTTAATGTGTACATGAATACTCTGCTGGATGAGGCTATCTTATGCTACTATAATAAGCTTTTTAACAGCTGATTTTCCAGCAACTATATAACTATTTATATAGTTACCTATGTATATAGCTGCCTATCTTCTCCTAGGATATAAGTCAAAATGGACGGTCTGTCAGCCTCCATAAGCCAGCTGGCAACTATTCTTTAAATTAAGCTTGGTAACAATGATAGTAATAGAGGTGCTTAAAGAAAATCTCTCCTGTAACAAAACGTTGCAAGAGAGATTTTATTCTTTATCTTAACATTGTAAAAGAACCTCCAAATCATGCAGGTTCTCATTTCTTACATTATGATTTTTTTCTAAAATATCTATTCATATCCATTAACTATAACTTCTAGCTTTCCGGTCTCTGGATCTATTATTAGTCCATGCACTTTTATATCTTTAGGTATTAATGGATGGTTTTTTATAAGTTCCACGCTCTCTTCTACTGATTCCTCTACAGAATCAAAACCGTGCAGCCACTTTTTTGTATTAATTCCCGCATTGTTTAACGTTGTTATGACCTCTTGGGAAATGCCCCTCTCCATGGCCATTTCTAAGATTTTATCTCCATTTAAATTGCTCATACCGCAGCCATAATGTCCGATTACTAATACTTCATCAGCCTTAAATTCATAAACAGCCACCACGATACTTCTTATTATGCTGCCAAAGGGATGCATTATAGACGCGCCCGCATTCTTTATAAGTTTAACGTCACCATTTCTTATGTTTAGTGCCTTTGGAAGAAGTTCTGTTAGTCTTGTATCCATGCAGGACAAAATTACTAACTTCTTATCTGGGTTCTTTGATGTTATATATTTTTCATATTCTTTATTTTCTACAAAACAACGATTGTAGTCTAAGATTTCTTGTAACTTACTCATAATATTCTGCTACCTCCAAATAATTATAATATTTTATTATACCATAGTTTGTAATCGGTGGAACACGCTTACCTAACTTCACATCAGCACCTGAATACTGTAGAAGTACATCTTTCCACAAATGACTAATCTATTAAATCCTTTTTCAATAAATTCTTTTGGAACAGAAAAGTCAGCGTGATATGGTGGATTAGAAAGAATTATAGCAAAGTCCTTTTCATCAATATCTTTAACCCAGTCACTTTGATATAATCTAATTCCTTATCATTTTTATTGAACTCAACAACTAATAACATTGCTAAAGTACCTTTATCAGCATTTTTAGGTAAAAAAACTCATCTGATGTTTTAAATTCCATTTCAATATCCCTTATGTTTACATTTAACATACTTGCACTTCTTTAATTTAATTAGTTCTTTCAGCCCATATTATAGCTCTATATGTGCTTTCATCGATTGGGTTTCTGTTGTAATCTCCGAATTCATTTACAACTTTAAAACCTGATTCAATTAGCCATTTATGCACCTGCTCCAGTGTAGGAATATGCTTTTCCCATGTTTCATGGATGATTTCCTGGTGATTATCAGGCATATGAAGCTCAGTTAATCTTCTTCCGTATGCAATCTGAGTTCTTGCATCATACCCATCTCCTATAACCACGTGCTTTCCATATACGCCATAGCTATCTGTTCCTTCAAAAATCACGCGTCCATTATCTTTAGAAAATATTTCTTCTGGCTGTGCAAACATACCAAAGTCCAAGAAAATATATCCTCCAATTTTTAAGCTAGAAGCAGCCTTCTGTATAAAAAATTGTTGTGTTTTGTCATATGGCATATCAGCTTCAACGTTATGAAGTAAGTTACCTGCAAGTACAACCACCTCATATCCACCTTTCCAGTCTCCGCTGACTGCATCCATACAGCAATATTGTAGGTTTTTAAGTTCCTTTGCTTTTTCTGGTATATATGCTAACCTTTCTTCATCCATATCAAAGCCTTTAGTGTCATGCCCTGCTAGTGCAAGAGGTACAAGAATACGGCCACCACCACATGCAACTTCTAATACTTTTCGACAGTTATCTCCAATCAATGAAAGCAGCAGGTTAATATCCTCTGTTCCTGTTTCGTTAATTTCATATATTTCAGCGTACCATCTTCTATAAATACTCATTTTTTCATTCTCTTTACCTAGTTTTTTTAACATACAAAGCCTCCTGTTATTTACGGAGGGTTACAATATACTTGCCCCACTTATATTTTCTGCTATATTCTTCTTACTCATAAGAAATCACCCTTTCTTTAAGATTATGTATTAAACCATATAAATTGAAATTTTATCAACTCGAAGGTTGTACACGTTTCGTTTATATTTATTAATTTTTTATGGATTTTACATTCTTAACGTATCCAGCCTTTTTGCTCGCTCAAACGCTTCTTTTAAAAATTCCTCAGCGGATAAATCCTTATAACTCCAATTCATTACCTCTATTGCAGTGGCACCCGAATAACCTGTTTCCGCAATTTTTTTCATGGCTACAGACCAATCAATTGTGCTATCAAAAGGTAATCGATGTATTGTGTTTTCGTTATAATCATGTAAATGTAATGCCATCAAACGTGAACCGTACATAGATAATAAATCATAGCTCGGATAATAGTGGTAGTGATGGCAGCAATCATAACAGAATCCTATGCGCATGGAATCCACTTGCTCCAGCATATATGACAAATTAGTGAAATTCCGTAAATTCTCCAGAGCAACATTAACACCAAGCTGTTCAGCCTTTTCAGCAATTCTCTTGATTCTATCAAGTCCCAATACATTATATGGCTTGTCGTCGTTAGGCAGATGTACCACCATGGTGGGAATCCCAAATTCTGCGCAATCTGCAACACATTGCAAATAGCAATCCATTGAGGCTTCACCCTCCAGATTGTCAAGCCAGATGTTGTCTTGGACTTGGAATGGCGTGTGGATGTTTTCTATAGAAAGACCCGCTTCACTCACAATTTGTGGTCCGCTGCGGTAATCATTGCGATCCAAATATTCACTCCACCATAATAAAACACCGTCAAATCCTGCTTCTTTTATTAACCGATAACGTTCCTTTATCGGCAATTCATAACCAAACCAATCATAAATAGTAATCATAAGCCAATTCCTTTCTTTTTTATATCATTTCCTCTACCTTCTTCTAAGCCTATATTGCAGGCATAACATTACCACCGCAGACAGGAATATATGCTCCTGTAATATAGGAAGCTAAATCCGAAGCTAAAAAAGCGACCACATTTGCTATTTCCTGATCAGTTCCTCTTCTTCTCAGTGGCACATTTTTTTCATATTCGGAGTTATGTTCCTGTCCGGCTGCCCTGTCCCTGTCGCTGATTGTCCACCCCGGAGCTACTTGATTGACTGTTATACCATGCTCACCTATTTCCTTAGCCAGCACTCTTAATACTCCATCCATACCTCTCTTACCAGCAACATAAGCAGATTGATTAGGAAAGTTTTGCATAGAACATTCAGTATTTATACCAATAAATCTTCCATACTTCTTTTCAATCATATAGGGTACAAAAGCCTTTGCCATATAAACATTTTGCATTACACAAGAAGAAAACTGACTTTCATAATCCTCAATATCCTGCTCTAATACACTTTTCCAGGTATACTGAATCACAGCATTATCTACAACGATATCTGGCATTCCAATATTTTGCACTACATAATCCTTCATCTTCATTACAGACTCCTTGTCAGTTATATCTGCTTGTACAATAATTGCTTTCCTTCCTGCCCCCTGAAGCTCTTCACATAGCTCACTAGCCTTTTCAATATTTTTTGAATAATTAATAACTACATCCGCACCACATTGTGCCAATGTACGTATCATAACCCTTCCCAAATCACCAGTTGCCCCAGTTACAAGAGCAAGTTTACCAGATAAATCAATCTTCATTTTTTACCTCCTTGAAATATTAGACTTTATATATTATTTTAATTTTTTCTTTAAAATTTCGTAAAACGATGCATTATCAACATTCTTTTTATTTTGCTTACTTATTTGATCATATCTATTATTAGATTGTCTTTGTTCTTTATGTTCGCTAATATTATTAATTATATTTATTCTCATTTTACCACACCTCGATTATAAATTACGTAACTTATTTATTTTTTTGAGGGTGAAAAAAATAACAATTGGTTTAGATTTTTTCAACTTTCAATTTTCTTTTTCCTTGAATTTATGTAATAAGCATTTTATAAATATTGGCTATTTTTAATGAGAATAATACCGCGAGAAATCAAAAATGTGTTATAATTGTAATATCTAAATGTGTCGAAAAATAGTTTATTATGTGTTTTTATATAAATTAAGCTAAAATTATAATTATTCTAAGACAGCAATGGTTATTTTGAGGTGATGTTATGGGCTATAATGCAATTGATTTGATTAATAGAGCTATAGATATTGCAGCTAGAAAAAAAAATATCTATATAAACATAGGAAAAAGAAAAAGTGATATTCAATCTATAGAAATAGTGTCAACGGTACTAATAAGACAGATTGATAATACTATTAAATATTATGAAACTTTAAAAAATCAATTAACAAATGAGAATTTAGAGGATATAGATTTTGGCATCTATGATAAGATTTCCTTTTTAATAAATGAATTTAATAGTAGATTATATGAACCACAGATTAACAATACTAGAGACTTTCTAAAATTTTTACTAGCCTCAGAAAAAGAAACATATTCTTTACTTGTTGACATACAAGGCAGGTTTGTAAAAAGCTTCAGCGATATAGACACTAAAACATACAAAATGTTAACTAATGTTATTAATAATAAAACATCCTTTATTTCTACCCTTGAAAAGCTTTTAAAATAAAAGCATATCAAAATGCATAAATTAAATTGCAACTAGATATCTAGCTATATAGGTATCTAGTTACGTAAATTTTTATACTAAATTTAATAATAAATATGAAATCAATACATAGTTTTCTTATCCTCAATAATCTTCTTGGGATTCTGTGATTTCTTATCTTTATTCATACCAAGCATCATAGGTATCATGGATATCATCATTATCGGACATAAAAATGGAACTATTTTTCTAAGTATTCCTGCAATACCAGGGCTTATCCCACCTATAACTGGAAGCATAAATACTATTGCTATAGGCAATCCACAGCAAATAATCATATGGAGCATATGCCTCATTGAGCCATGGCTATGCTTTGATTTGATTTCCTTATTATCATTATGACAGTTCATATTATTCCCTCCGCAGCAAATATTTTAATATGAACTTATTTTAACTTATTTTTATAAAGTTTTTATGAAGAAAATATGCCCTATCAAAAGTTGCTTCTATCTTTCACATTATCTATAAATACTTTAAGTGCTTCTTCCCAAGATCTCATTTCATCTCCTATGGTGCATCTCAGCATCATATTATCTAAAGATGAATAGGCTGGTCTTTTTACTGGAGTAGGATATTCCTCAGTGGTACAAGGTTTCACTTTACAATCTATTTTAGAAAACTCAACAATTTTGCGTGCAAAGTCGTACCAGGAACATTCACCCTTTCCAGCACAATTATATATACCATACTCTTCTGTAAGCATGATTTTTAATATATGGTGGCATAAATCTTCCGTATTTGTTGGAGTTCCTACCTGATCCATAACAACTTTTATATTTTCCTTTTCTTTGGCAGTTTTCATTATTGTGTATACGAAGTTCTTTCCATTATATCCATATACCCAGGAAGGCCTAACTATAAAATATCTGCCGCAAAGTTCTCTTACATAATTATCTCCCATATTTTTAGTTTTTCCATATACACTTTGAGGATTTGTTAAATCATATTCTCTAAAGGGTATGCTTCCTTCTCCGCTAAAAACATAGTCCGTGGATATATGTACAAGCTTACTTTCTATTTTTTCACAAGCTATGGCCAAGTTTCTTGCTCCCAATGCATTCACTTTAAAAGCAGCCTCTTCATTGCTTTCTGCTCCATTAACATTAGTATAGGCCGCAGCATTTATCACAATATCAGGCTTAATTTTATTTAAAGTTTCATTTACACTTTTACTATCTGCTATATTTAAATCCTTGGAACCAAAGCCTATAATCTCTGACTCCTTTATCCTTTGTGATATATCCCCAAGCTCTGACTTTCCTCTATTTATGATGTCTATCAGCTGTGATCCTACTTGACCTCTAGCACCAGTAATTAAAATTTTCATCTTCTATCATCCTTCGTATGTTTAAATTCATATTTCATTCCTTATCATCTAACTTTTCAATAATTTTGTCCAGCTTTTCTTCTATTCTTTTGCTTTTTGATATATATTTTTTCAGGGTAGCCAATCCAATAAATAGGCTAATTATTATAGCTACGATTATTACCATATTAATTATGGTTATTACTATCCGTGTGATATCAATATCCATTTTATCACTCCTTAAAATATAATTTATATAAATTATACCAAAAAATTCAAGAGGTTGAAACTTGTTCAACCTCTTTTTCTACTTTTATTGAATTGTTATTGAGTTCAATGCCTTATTTAGGTTCTACACCGCTTATCAATGTGTTCGATAAATAAACTGTTATCTTAGTATTATCAGAGTAGCTAGAGGCAGAAGCGTTGTAGGAATAGTCATTAGTTTGAGTATAATTGGACCAGTCTGATTTAGCAAATCTTCCTGAGATCTCTGCAGTAGCTCCCGGTGCCAAAGTACCCGCAGCATTTGAAAAACCTACTTCCAAATAATTATCTGCATTTGTTAGAGCTGAAGCTAGATTAACAAATGTTCCAGTGACATTGGAAGAGTCTACACTTGCCCAGTCACACCAGAAGCTTTGACCAGAAGCTCCATCCTTAGTAAAATAGTATCTGATTTTTAAATCTGATAAATTTATTGTGGTGGTGCCCGTGTTAGTAACCTTAAATTTAGGAATTATTGAATTAGTTGCAGCAGAAGTATTTCCATTAAATTCTTGCAGCTGAACACTTCCTACTGGTTTTGGTTTCACTGGCAGTTTAACTTTAATGTTTACGGGAGCAGAGGTAGCACTCATGCCGTTAGAATCCGTTGCCTGAACTGTTATTGCATAGCTATTAACGCCATCGGTGCTGCTGCTATATCCAGTTGGTGTCCAAACATATTCATAAGGGCTGGTTGAAGTTTCTCCAACCTTAGTTCCGTTAGCAAAAAATTCAACCTTTGCTATGGTTCCGTTATCGGTGGTTGCTGCAGCATCAATTGTTACAGGGCTTACTTTTGTGCTGTTATCATATATCTGTCCTTCGGTTGGATTGGTTATAGAAGTTTTTACTGTGTTTGTAGGACCACTTGCATTGTCAAAAAGCATAGCATAGTTTCCATTTGCTAAAGCAATTTCGCATTGAGCCCAGAATCTATGATAATTAAATACTGGAGACTCACCTTTGTCATAAGCAGCTTTAACCTTAGCATAGTCAGGATCTTGTTTATACTTTGAACGAATATCTATAAATTTAATGCCTGGCTGAATTATGTCGCCATTTG
The DNA here is from genome assembly GCF_032335695.1 of Clostridium sp. 19966. Taxonomy (NCBI): domain Bacteria; kingdom Bacillati; phylum Bacillota; class Clostridia; order Eubacteriales; family Clostridiaceae; genus Clostridium; species Clostridium sp. 19966. Next base: position 29,136 of record NZ_JACTOJ010000030.1, on the reverse strand, counting down.
GCATCTTTCCTGAAAAAGTACTTGGTACATACACTTCTTGATCAAACATTCTGTGATAATCTGCACGAGCTTCTGGAGCTGAAAGTCCCTTATCATCGCTGTAAAGTGTCCACATTCTATCCAAAAGCTGTTTTGCTATAGTCTGAGAAGCAACATCTGCTGATGAAGGAGTATATTTCTGAGTTGCTGCACTATAATACAATAAAGTATTTGCTAGAGATGCAGTAACACCTAAGTCAGTACTGTAGTTAACAACGGTTACATGAAGTCCTTTGTTTCCAGTATAGGTTCCAGTCCAGGTATCTGGCTGTCCTGACCAATCTATAGTAGAAGGTACTTGGAAAGTGCCATCTGAATTTAATTTAACTTCTGGTTTAACCCATTGAATCCACTTATCTAGAATTTGTTTTGCTCTCTTGTCACCGGTGTTGTAGTAGTATTCTGCCATACGCTGCATTGACCAGGTTTGCATACCAAACCAGGTATTGCTGCCTGGATCTTCATAAACCGGATTTGCCTGATAAGCCATTCCATAGAAGGTTGAAGTTCCAGCTGGATATTTTTCATATCGTCCATTATAAGAGTTGGTAGCACCTCCAGCTATAGCACCTTCTGAAGATTGAAGCCACTGGTAGAACTCTAATTGCCTATCTAAGCTCTTCCCCCAGTCTGAAGCTGCATTAGGTGATTTTGGCTTAAAATCACTGCTTGAGGATAGAATCCAGGCTGATAAAGGATTCTGATAACCAAAATGATCGTGACTGCTGCCTATTCTCCAGGACCAATTAGCTCCTACACCTCCACCCCATGCATAATACCAAGATAATAAATAAGTTGAGCTGTCATAGCCTGTCCCTTTATTGTTTATATCCTGGGAACCTATCTTTTTAAAATATTTATCAAAGAAAGAGTATCTCAAATAATCTCCCATTTTGGATGCTTTCTGCACTAAACTTGAAAGATCCTTTCCCTGATCCTTTGCCCATTTATCTGCAGAATACATAGCTTGAACTACACGAGCATCCGCGTCTGGCGCATTGGTATACTTCCATTGTTTAGAATAACTTGAGTCACCAGTAAATAAGTCTAAGTATCCGTTCTTTCCTCCAAAATTCATAGCATCCCAGGATGGCTGCGGTATAGTTTCCCAAACGGATTCTTGTTTTCCTCTTTGAAAGGTATTTATATAGGATGGAGAAGTTTTTCCATCGCCTCTAGACCCATATCCATACCAATTATCCACATCCAAAAGCCAATGCATTCCATATATATCACTGGTTCCATAGGCGTTTTTTAATTCATTTGCTATGGGATCGCTGCCAACTGGAACACTGGATTGAAGTTTACTCGGATATTGATCCGGTGTTTCATACTCTCCAGCATAGGTTGCTGGTTTACTTGGATCGTAACTTGCATTAGTAGGTTGATCATCATGAGTTGGAATCATATATTTTTCCATAGTGTCCCATGCTGTGCTTAATCCTGACCAGTTACCAGTAAATTTTCCTTCCATAGCTTCCAGCCATGTATAATAGCTGAAGGCTTCGCTGGTAGTTTCATGTCCGTAGTCAGGAGCTTCACACATAAGTGTTTCAACTGAGTGATAGGGTATCCCCAGCGGACTGAAATATCCACTTTTCGAGTCATGAATTTTGTTGTACAACTGTAAAAACCTTTGCTGATATGGACTGATAGTTGCAGCTTTGGCAGTATTTTTTACAAATGAACCGCCTGCACCTGTAACTGCTGTCATAGCCATTACCATACTTACTAGTAGGGCAATCTTTTTTTTCATTTACCTCATCCCTTCTTGTTTTATATTTATGATATTAGAACCTAAGGCTCTATACCAAACAATAAATTGTGAAAACATAATAAGAAGACATCCCATTAAAAGCCTGTATTTTTAAATTCAGCCGAGACTTAGGTATTGAAATTAAAGGTGATTTTATGTTAACCTTTTCAGCTTTTAGATTACTTATTTTTCATTATTTTATAAAAACATATAGCTTAAAGCGTACATATAATTTGGAATTTTTCATATGAGTATTAATTAGATTTGTGCTTTTTTTCGAAAAGTTTTTCAGAATAGTTTAAATAGATATCAGTTAGTATTGGTTTAAATTTTTTTACCATAATATAATTATAATTTTAAAATTAGTAAATGTAAATGTTTACTAGAAAATTTTAACAAATAAATATTTTTAAAATATATTTATTACATTATTAATTAACACAAAGGGTTTTTTTTTGCGAAAATATCACTCTATTGTCTATTTTACTTACAATTAATCAATTTTATTTTTCATTTATACAAAAAACAAGAGATTGAAACCTGTTCAACCTCTTGTTTTTTAGTTATGTTACGTTAAAACTCTCCATTTTTATGAGCTTCTATAAGTGCTTCTATTTTAGGAGTGCATCTTCTTCCACCACAGGAACCAGAGCCAGCTCCTGTTGCTTTTCTAACAGCCTCAACGGTGTGAGCTCCCTCTTTTATTACTGCCTTCATTTTTGAACGAGGTATAGCTTTGCATATACAAACCTTAGTTAACTTATCCATTATTTCTGCATTTTTATTTTCCATAATTCTCTACCTTTCTATATCAAAAGAATAATTATCTATTAATAGTATATATTATTATATTATCATATTATTCATTTTGTGAAAATAGGAGGGTGGATAATTATTTTATCTGCTGTTTTAAATTATATCTTCTACAATTTCTATACCATTTCCTCGCATATTATATATAGAAAATAAATTCATTAAATCACCTTGGTGATTTGTTATATCTAAATCAAAGGTTTCCACAGCACTTAAAGGCACTATAACTCTACCTGATATATTATTTTCATTAAAATAGCATCTTTGAGCCAGACAAAAATTTAATATACATATATCAGTTACATCACCTATAACAATAATATTAGTTATATCTTTATGTTCCTTTAACCACTGCTGGTATTGAGGAGCTAAAAATCCGTTAACGCTGTTCTTTTTGCAGAGCAGTGCTTTTTCTGCTGCAAAAGGCTTAAGTTCATCTACAAGCTCAACTTCCTGGCTGCCCTCTATGCAGTGCGATACATAAGCTTTAAACTCCTCAGCCTTTTCAGGATGGCAATCTAAGAAGAATACTTTTTCCAAGTCCTTAAACAAAGCATTTATTCTCACTGCATCAGGTATTATTTTTAGCACTCTATCAGAGCTTAAATTTCCTTCCTTGCAAAAGCCATTTATTATGTCTACATTTATAAGTGCAGTATTTTTCTTTTCAAATTCCTCTGCTTTAAGCACAGGAATATTTTCAAAAGAAGTCATTATATTGTCCAGTGTTTTTTCAGCTTCTCTTAAAAATGCCTTTCTATCATCAATCTTTCTCATAAAATCAACTCCTATCTATTATTTTTTATCTCTCGCTTATCACTTGTAGCGCTTAATAAAATCCTCTACTGTCAAAACAGTTTCTTTAAAGCCCAATCTTTCAGAAAGCTGCAGCACATGAGGCTTTTCAAGATATGCACTTTTTAAAATTTCTTCCTGAGAATAAACCTCTTTTGTATCTCCATCTAGCGATACCTTTCCTGAAGTAAATACTATGGTTCTTTCAAATACCTCTGCTACAAAATCCATATCGTGAATGATAGTTATTACAAGTTTTCCTTCACTTACTAAATATCGAATTATTTCTTTTATCTTTTCTTTTCCTGCATAATCTTGAGCAATAGTAGGCTCATCAAATATTATTATATCAGTGTCCATAGCCACTATGGAAGCTATGGTTATGAGCTTTCTTTCAGAAAGACTTAAATCGTAAGGATTGCTATTTTCAAGACCTTTTAATCCCGAAAGCTTCAAAGCTTTTTCGGAATTTTCTAAAGCTTTTTGGTAGCTTAAGCCTATATTTAGCGGTCCAAACATTATCTCATCTATGACTTTATTTTTAAAAATCTGATCATTAGGATTTTGAAATACCATACCTATAAATTTTGCCAGCTTTGCTGCTGTAGAATCCTTAGTATTTGTTTCTTTTATAATTACGTTTCCTCCCGTTGGCTTTAATAGTCCTTTAAGCAATTTTACAAAAGTAGATTTACCTGCACCATTTTGTCCTATTATTGCTGTAGATCTATTATCAAATTCCAAATCTATTCCTTTTAATACTTCTTCTTCTCCATAGGAAAAGGTTAAATTCTCAACTTTTATATTAATTTTCTCCATTAAAATTCACCACCAAATCATAAGCCTCTTCCAAGGTCACAGGATACAATCCTGTTTTGTTGTCTTTTATATTAAGCCCCTTGCAGATTCTTGTGTATACTGGTTCTTGAATGCCATAGCTATTTATATCATCCCTGGAAAATATTTTTCTAGGCTCATCAAGAGCTATTAATTCTCCTCTATTTAAAAGCATTACTCTATCTGAATACTTAGCTATTTTCTCCATTTTGTGCTCCACCATTATTATGGTCTTGCCTTGCCTGCTGAGCTCTTGAATTGCTTTAAATACTTCTTCAGAACCTTGAGGATCCAACTGGGAAGTTGGCTCATCCAGTATTATTACCTGAGGATTCATAGCTATGATACTAGCTATAGCCATTCTCTGCATCTGTCCTCCAGATAAATCAAAAGGATTTTTATTTTTAAGTTCATATATATCAAGTAACTTAAGTGCTTCTTCAACTCTTTCCATCATTTCTTGTCTAGGAAAGCCAAGATTCTCAAGGCCAAAGGCTACCTCTTCATAAACTGTAAGCTTAGCTCCTGACACCTGGGTAAAAGGGTTTTGAAACACTATCCCTACCTTGCTTGAAATGCTGCTTATATCAGCTTTCCCTACCTCTATATCATCTATCAGCACTTTTCCGCCATAGGCTCCCTTGTAAAAGTGAGGAACTAAGCCTACTAAAGCCTGACAAATTGTAGATTTCCCGGACTGATTTTCCCCTATTACCCCTATAAATTCTCCCTCTTCTATGGAAAAGGATATTCCTTTTATAGCTAATTCCTTATTTAGAGGATATCTATACTTTAAATTGTCTACCCTTATCTTAGCCACTGAACACCCCTCCATACTAAGGCACAAACAACGCTCACTAGCAGCACAAAGTTTATAATTAAATTGTACCTATAATTTTTTTCTTCATTTAAAAATGTTTTTTTGCAGCTTGAGTTAAAGCCTCTTACCTCAAGAGCCATAGATCTCTCCCTAGTGTTTATTAGAGAATCCATTACTACTGGTCCTAAAAGAGGGAAAAAAGCCTTTACTCTGGTTAAGAGTTTTCCTTCTGTCTCCATTCCTCTGGATCTTTGAGCATCTGTTATCTTCCCCATGGCAGAGGACATTTGAGGTATAATCTGCAGCACGGATGCTAATACATAACCTATTCTTGGAGATAAGCCTTTTCTAACTAGGGCCTCAACTAAATCGGAAGGCTTTGTGGTAAGGATCAGAACACAAAAGGAAAGCAATATGTTTATAACTCTTATACATACTCCAAAAGCAAAATAAAGGCCTTCTTTATAGAACTTAATTGTTCCAAGTGCTAGTACTACTGTTTTGTTTCCATGCCTAAAAAGTCCTTGTATTAGGATTACTGATAAGAGCACTACAGCTATTAAAGCTATTAAAGGGATAACTTTTTTTAATACCCTTCCTTTAATAAGTATTGCAATACTTATTAATATTGCTATTGCTCCTGCTAATTTGCTTACTAATATTATAGGTATAAAAATTGCTGCAAAAATATATATAATTTTTGATATAGCGCTGATTTTATGAATTACTGTATCTCTTTCCTGGTATAAGCTTAAAGGCTTCAAAATATTATCTCCTTCTTATAGAAATGGGACTGTGGCAAAAGATTATTTTTTTAAGATATTAAGATAAGATTCCTAAGGTACAAATTTCAAGTAAGAAATAATAGTTAAAAATTAATAATTATTGAGGAAACCGTCTCTTTGTGAGAGCCGATTTCTTTTATTTTATTCTTGCTGCAATTTGCTACAAGAAAAATAATAATTGTAAATTTATAAAAAATTCATCAATATTGAATTTTTCACCTTCATTTTTACTTCTTAATTCTTATTTATTAATTCATTCTTATCTATTTCTCTTTAAAATAACTTAATCTTTATTGTTCAACAGTCCCATTTTTCTTCTTATAATTCTTCTATTTCATTGTCATTGCTGTATAATATGGTAAGCTTTTTAGGAAGTCCTTTAAAAATGAAAAATGATATTATTACTACTACCAACTTATCTGGTAAATCCACTAAAATCTCATCTATAAAAGATGCTATAAACATTGGACTTCCGTGAGCTGTAAAATACGCAAAAACTGCATCTCCCCAGAAATTACCTGTAGTACCTCCCCAGAAAGCTATGTTTATAGGTGTGGATACTACTGCAGATACGAGAGCTACTATAAGTCCAAGTATAACAGCCCTTGCAATGTTTTTTACCCATCCTTTATATGCAAGTACTCCTACCACTAAACCTATAGCTACACTAGTAGCAGCATATATAAATGATATAGGAGACAAAGTTAATCCATAAATTATATTATTTATAGCTCCTCCTATGGCCCCTGCTATTGGTCCTGCTAGCATGCTTGCAAGAATTGTACCTATGGAATCAAGCCATAGTGGAAGCTTAAGTGCCTCTGCAAAAGCCTTTCCAATATAATTAATCCCCACTGCTGCTGGTATGAGCACCAATGTAGCTGTGGAAAGCTTTAAGCTCCACATACTTCTTTTTTTCATTAAAATTCCCCCTTATTTAATTGTATTTTCTAATTTTACTATGGCCTCTAAGGCCGTGAGTATCTCTTTTCTTTCCCCTGCTTTAGTAGCATTTTCTCCTTTTACATAATTACTTATGCCTTCTTCAAAGCTTCCATTGCTTTCTACTACCACATTTAATACAGAAGCAGTTTTAAGTTTTCTTAGAGATCCTGCCACGAAAATAGCTGCTGTTTCCATATCTGCTCCAAGCACTCCCCTGCTTGCCCAATACTTATCCTTCTCTTCGTCATTATCTGCATAAAGAGCATCGTGACTTCTCACAACACCGCAATGATATTTAATATTATTATCTTTAGCACTTTCTACTAGAGATAATAGTAATTCGGTATCAGCAAAAGCTGGATATATATCTTCTATGTATGCTTTTGACGTACCCTCATCTCTAACTGCTGCGGAAGCTATTATCAGATCTCCAAGTTTCATATTGGGCTGGTAAGCGCCGCAGCTGCCTATCCTTATTAATGTATCAACCCCAATATTTTTTAATTCCTCTACTGCAATAGAAGCTGATGGGCCTCCAATTCCTGTGGATATAACTATCACCTTTACCCCTTTATAAAACCCACTGCAGCTTTTGTATTCTCTATTATAAGCTAAATCTACACAGTCCTTTAAAAATTCTTTAACCGCGTCCACTCTTTTAGGATCTCCAGGCAGGATGGCATACTTTGCTGACTGGGCAGAATTTAATCTTATATGCGGCTGTAATTCTTCCATTTTTAGTTCACCCCTGTATATACACTTGTCATCATTAATTTTACTACATATTTTATATTTTTTAAATACTATATGAACTTTTTTAGTATATGTTATTATTTATTTCTTCATCTTTCCCCAGATAGCCAAGCCATTTTTATTTATTCCTGTAAAAACTATAGTTCTTCTATTATTTTCATAATCCCAAGCAGGGAGAATTTTGCATTTATAAGTATCCTCTTTTTTATCTGAAAGTTTTATGGTCAATGAATTATCTCCACTAAGCTCCCAAGTTCCTCCGTTTACTCTGCCATTTTTCTTTAAATCATATTCTTTCGAAGAGATTATTCCATTATCATCTTTTTTAAGAATAATTACATCCCATTTTCCAGGAACTAAAGCTTTATCTATTTTCTCTTCTTTCTCCCCTGCATATCTTTCAGTTGAAACCATAGGCCATCCATCTTCAGACCATACTATTTTCCTTACATTTAAATAGAACCAATTCACTTCATTTTCTACTCTTGCATGGTGGAAAATATAATAATCTTCTCCATCCTTCAAAACTGAATTGTGACCTGGTGCCATCCAGCCAACAGTATCTGCAAATTTGTAGCCTCCTAAAATCTTGTTTCCTACTTTATTTGGATCTATGGTGGTATCTGTCAAGTCATTTCCTTCTATATCCACATAGGGTCCATCTATTTTATCTGCTCTTCCCACTCTTACATTGTAATCCTTAGCCAAAGAATCATAGGATTCAAATAAATAATATTTCTTTTGCTTATCATTATATATTATGTAAGGTCCCTCCACAGCACCGCTGACTGAACTGCTTCTTGAAGCTATATTTTTACCCTTATCTTCTTTATCCTCGGGCTTTCCTGTATTTTTATCTAGTTTAAGAATGTATATTCCAGTCCAAAATGAACCATAGCTTAACCACAGACTTCCTTCATCATCAAATACAATATTAGGATCTATTGCATTCATATTGTCTCCTTCTTCGGTTTTAACTACACATCCCATGTCCTCCCAAGGCCCTTCTATGGATTTGCTTCTCTCAAGACCTATATAGGAAGTATTTTTCCCAAAGGAGGAAGCTGCGTAATATAAATAATAATATTCTCCTATCTTTGTCACATCAGGGGCCCATAAGCCTTGAGCTCCTGTCCACTCCTCGGCTTCAGCAGGAACGCCCTTCAGTGCCTGACCAACATATTGCCAATTTATCATATCCTTTGACTTTCTCACTTCTATCCCCGGTGCTACTGAGCCGCCTATCCTAGCATCTGTAGAAAAGACATAGTAAGTATCCCCATCTTTAAATATTGATGGATCATGTGTATTTAATGTTCCCCATTTGCTGCTATCATCTATAATAGATTCATCCATTAACTTTTCCTTAGGAATATTGTCTGAAAGCTTCAATTTGCTTAAACCTCCTTCTTTATCCACCTTTGAATCACAACCTAAAAGACTCAAAGAAAAAAGTATTGAAAGAGCAATAACTAATTTTTTCTTTATCATGAATTCACCGCCTATATCCAAGATTAAACTATTAGTAAAAAAGGATTTAGTACTTTTACATTTTTGCACTAAATCCTCTAAATTTATTTTTAGGCTCTGCTTTAAATCAGTGTTGATTTTTATACCGATTTAAAGTTATTGTACGTCTAGGACTAATACATTCACAGAATTGGCTGGAATATTAATAACTGCGCTGCTGTCCTCAAAATATATTTCAGCTTGGCAGGGTTTAATTATTTCTTCTCCTTTTTTATTAACATTAGGTACATGTACAAGAGAAGCCTCCCCAGTTAGAGTAACCATTTTCCCTAAGTGTTCAAACTTTAAATCTTCAATGATAATTTTTGTTGTTTTATCAATATTATCAGCATTTACAAGTTTTATAAATACCTGCTTTTCGTTCCTAGTTACAGCATTAAATATTTCATCATTATAACTTTCCAATTTATATTCTAGTATTTTACTTTGCCACTCACCACTTGAGTAAGAACAGATTAGCTTATCACCTGATTCATTTCCATAATCCACAGTAATCATATATTCAGTGTTATTATTTAGTTCTTCCAAGCAGGCAGCTCTCAGGTTTCCTGCTGCTGTGCTAGAAGAATAATCTCCTAATGTATATCCCTCTACGCCTTTTTTATATACTTTAACGCCTGTGGCGTGTCCATTATAATTAACGGCATATTCAATTACGTTCTTTTTATCTTTAGAGATATTAGTTAATCCTACCCCTATATAAATCCCTTCCACACCAGACAATTTTGTAGCTGCTACTTCCACTCTATAGTTTGTCCATTCAGCATCAATTATATATAATCCATTTAATCCTTTTTGCTGACCCTTTAAAATAATTCCCCTATTTTCATCTATTTCATAGCCTATAGAGCCAGGAATAACCATCCATAGTGGATTTAGTTTTTTTGTGAAATCTTGCTCCAGAATAACGCTATTATCTAAATTTGATATTACTTTTACATTTTTTATTATTATATCAGCATTTCCAGCTGCTATTTCAATACCGCCTTTAGGTGAATATTGTTCAAGCCTTCCATTTCTATAGCTGGAAAATGATGTTTCTAATAGTTTATCTCCTAAATATTTTGCAAACATTTGCTGCACATAATAATTAGGTGTACGCCATACATTCTCATCATCAAACCAAATACAATCAGGTGTCCATCTATATTGTCCATCAGTAACTACCTTATTAAATAATGGTGCAGTGGCAGCAAGTCTTACTACATCGGAATTTCTTTCAAAGCCGGTCATAACAGCGGCCTCAGCTACTGCTCCTGCTAAAGTATTTTTATCGGTAGAAGCATACTCCCCTACAAAGACCTTTGAAGTTTCTTTGTAATTTTCTGATCTATAGTAGTAATTGTACCTATCTGCATTATTTAATAGGTAATCATTTGAACGATAGTAATGCTCATCAGCGATGGTTTCCATATAATCCTTTTGCTTTTTATAGAGGCTTACAGCTTCTTCATAACTTTCTTTACCATCGGTAAATCTTATAGTTCCGCTTTCTTCTAAGTTTCCACTCAAGAATTTCCAGCCTTGCTGATAGGCATCATCATCCGCTTGAGCACCTACAGTAGAAATTATATTTAATTCATAACCTGGATAATTTACTTTCATATGCTCATCAATAGCGGCTTTAAATACTTCGAAATTAGCAAAGAATTCAGTTCCCCAATTTTCATTACCAACGCCTAGATAATGAAGATCAAAAGCAGCTTCGTGTCCCATGCTCTTTCTAAGAGCTGACCATTTATTATTTTCAAAGTCCATATTTATGGCAAAATCAATTAAATCTATAAAGTTCTTTATATATCTTTCTCTCAAGGCTCCTCCCGCAGGATTTGCATAATCTGAACGAGCCTGACAAAGTACTCCACAGGCCATGACAGGTAAGGGAGTTGCTTTTAAATCTTCTGCTAGTTGAAAGTATTCCATATACCCAAGGCCCATGGTCATCATGTAACCCCAGACATTAAAATTTTCCTTACGCAACTCTACATCTCCCACAGAGTCCTTCCAATCATACACGTTTTCCCATATATAAGATCCTTCCGATATGCAGCCTCCTGGGAAACGAAGAAATTTTGGATGCAAATCAACTAAAGCTTCAACTAAATCCTTTCTCAATCTATAGTTATGATTTTTCTTATAATTTAAATTAGCGGTCTTAGAGCTCTTTTCTTCTTTAAATCCCCATACATTTTCAGGCATCAAGGATACCATATCAATGGATACATCACCAACAAAGCTCAATGCAAGCTGTCCATATTCAGTTACAGCAGCAGTTAATGCTACAGAGTTAAGCTTATCATACTTTTTCCATACATTACCGCCGTCAATTTCCGAAACGCAAATATCACTTATGGCATTACCTCGCTTATCCAACAACTGTAATTCTATTTTTGCTGCCTCTGAAGCTTTTGCCCAAACTGTAAATATATATTTTTCCCCTTTTCTAACAAACATTGCACAGTGATTATTGGAGTCATTAAAGCCTCTATTATACAATTTGGCTCCGTCAGCTGCAGTTATATAGTAAGAGTTGATTTCATTATCTTCAATGGACAAAAATTCATTTAATCCACCCTGGTTTTTTACAGTAACCTTATTTAAATCTCCATACCATCCATATAAAGGAGTATGATTTTTTCCTGTAGATCTTGCATTTTCACCAGATTTTGTGGAATAGGTATCATAAGTAAAGGCTTCAAAGGATCTATTTTTTATAAGCTCAGCATATAGTCCGCCATCTGCAGCATTGTTAATATCCTCATAGAACAAACCGTATAAGGTTTTGCTTATATCTATTTTTTCTTTATCACCTTTTACAGTAAGAACATGTGTAGGTAAGTTTTTAGGGATTACAGAAAGGTTAAATTCTTTTTTAGCAACATATTCTCCTTTTTTCAAGGAAGCAGCAAGGGTAACTCCCTTAGGTTCTACCACATTACCTATTGCCCCATTGCTAGATAATATACTTTCATCACTTGATTTCCATATTACTTCAACCTTTTCTCCCATAAGTGACTTTGGTAAATAGATATCCTTGTTTATCATATCAGTGGCTAAGGATAAATATTTTTCTTTAGCCAAGTTTACAATATCGCTGTCCTTAATTGACTCGCACATGATATTGACTATTTCATTTTCATCAAGAGCTGTATTATATACACGAAAATCCGACAGCGCTCCTGAAAAATCCACATCTGCAGCATATTGTGATTTCCCTATATAGTTTTTGATGTAATTATTCTCATCTTTAAAGGTATTGAACCATTCCTGAAGCTTTCTATAATTTCCACTTGAGGTCTGACTAATAGATCCATCTGCAGCAATTTCTCCATTTACATATACAATAGGACCTGCATTGCTGAGTTTTCCACCTTTTGTACCTCTTATGGAGATAGCTACATGAAACCATTCACCTACAGGAAAGGTTTTACCTGAATCTGCAAATAATTCTCCTCTATCAAAGCAAACTCCTCTTAAATTACGAGTTAAGAAAAAATATGGTCCTTCAATACCCTTTCCAAAGTCAAATATTCTTTCCCATACTGAATAACTTTTCTCAAGATATACCCAGGTACAAATACAAAGTCCTGTACAATCATCAATTTTATTAAACACTTTTTCAGGCAGCTTTATGTAGGAAGTGCCACTTTTACCTCCAGTAAATCTAGCAGCTAGCCTGCCATCAACCATTGAAATAAAAGGTTTTACTTCTCCTGATGCTATTCCGTTGTTTTTATTTAAAGAGCTGTCTTTACCTGCATTTTCAATATCATCAAAGCCGTATTTAGCAATTATTTTGCTATCTATGGTATTATTGCTTTCATTAATCATAAATAGTCTCCTTTTAAAATACTTTTATAAAAGGGGTGGTCTTTACAAAATGCATTAACCATCCCCAATAATATATTTCTATACAAATTCAAAATCCGCTGCTGGTTTTCCGAAATTAGGCATACCCTCCTCATTCCAAGTAAATTTTTGAGCTCTTGCATGTCGATTAGGATCATCAAGTGGATCTCCGTCTATCTCCTTATAATTTCTAGCGTGATAAATCAGCACATCTGATTTTCCATCTTCTGATACTGTAAAACTATTATGTCCCGGTCCATATTGCTTTGCCTGCTCATTAGTTGTAAACACAGGTTCTTTTGCTTTTTTCCAAGATGCTGGATCTAGTAAATCGCTGTACGCATCAGCAGACAACAGACCCATGCAATAATTATAATCAGTGGCACTAGCTGAATAACTTATAAATATTTTTCCATTTTTTTTAATTACAGCAGGTCCCTCGTTAACCCAGAAGCCTATGATTTCCCAAGGATATTCTGGCTTAGAAAGCATTACCTGTTTTCCTTTTATGGTCCATGGATTCTCTAATTCTGCTATATATAAATTAGAGTTTCCTCGTATATTAGGATCATTTTGAGCCCAAACTAAATATCTTATTCCATTATGTTCAAAGGTTGTAGTATCAAGAGAAAAAGATTCCCAATTTGTTTTCAATTGGCCCTTTTCCACCCATTCTCCTTCTAAAGGATTGGCAGAAGAATTCTCTAGCACATATATTCTATGATTAAACATCTCACTTTTAACATCACTAACTTTAGCTGCTGCAAAATATATATACCACTTTTTATCAATATAATGGATTTCTGGTGCCCATATATAGGCACTCATTTCTCCAAATTCATGTTTTCTCCAAACTATTGTAGGCTTTTCTTTTCCTAATCCTTGAATTGTCTTAGATCTTCTAAGCTCGATTCTGTCATATTGAGGAACGGAAGCTGTAAAATAATAGTATCCATCTTCATGCTTATATACAAACGGATCTGCAGCCTGAGGCACTATTGGATTTCTATATTCTTCATCGTTAAACATAATTTTCTCCTTATCCTTCAATTAAATTATTTTAAACTATTTAATTTTTAATCGTATTATAGTAACTGATTGTCCATCAAAATTGTATTCAAATTTAGATTTTAACTCCTCTATCTTTTTACTAATTGGAACCACATTATTAGGGTTAGCGGAAGAATTTTCTGCTTTACTATCTTTATTTGTCAGCTTTATTTCCAGCCCTGATAACTTGTTCTCATTTTGTAATCCTAAATCAAAGCTTATCTTTTGAGCCCATTTTGATGAATTAACTGCTTTAATAATAACCTCTCCTGTTGCTTCATCCATGCTTGAAACAATATACATTCCCTGAGTTTTATCATTACGAGCCTTAATTGAAGTTTCTAAAAGTTTATTTCCAGTATTCTCACTAAATATTTTTTGAACATAGTAATCTGGAGTGCCATAAACTTTACTTCCGTTAAACCAAATCATATCAGGAGTCCACTGTGAATCATTTTCTTTAGCAAATAAGGGTGCATAGGAGGCCATCTTTACAATATCCGAATTTTTCTCAAGGCCTGTCATATAAGCTGCTTCCGCTATAGCTGTTTCTAAGGTACTCTTTTTATTTTCATCTTGAGCTGCATATTCTCCAACAAACACCTTAGCTCCATTTCTGTCATAGCTGTCATACCTGTTGGCATTATTTAAAAACCAATCTGTTGGCATATAATAATGCTCATCTACTATTCCAGTAAAATTATTAGATTTTGTCCAATTCCAAGCTGCATCAAATATATTACCAGAAGCAGCAGTTCCTGAATTAACCACTAGCTGAATGCTTGGATATTTTTGCTTTATTGCTTTTTCAAATTCTTGAAATCTAGTAAAGTAAACGTCCCCCCACTGCTCATTACCTATTTCTAGGTATTTTAAATTAAAGGGCGCTGGATGCCCACTTTCAGCTCTCTTTTTTCCCCAAGTAGTGGTTGCATCACCATTTGCATACTCTATTAAATCCAGTGCATCCTGTATATATTTATTTAACTCCTCTCCAGGTTCTGCCATATAATCACTTACAGCATCTTCACCGCCACTTTGCCAGCTCATACCAACATTTATTACCGGCAGCGGTTCAGCTCCAATATCTTCACACAACTTAAAATACTCATAAAAACCTAAACCATAAGATTGATAATATCCCCAAAAATTTTTATTTACTTTTCTTTCTTCTATCTTTCCAATGGTGTCCTTCCATTCATACATATCTTCTTTTTCTTTTCCTTGCACTATGCAGCCTCCAGGAAATCGAAGGAATTTGGGCTTCATATCATAAAGCATTTGAACTAAATCTTTTCTAAGTCCATGCTTCTCTCCCTTCCATGTATCTTGTGGAAAAAGAGAAATCATGTCCATATCTATTGTTGTGTTTTCTTTAATGTATACATACAGTCTAGCATCATCATCAGTTTCTTTAACTGTAAGCTCCGATTCATAATAGCTCCATTTATTGCCTATAACGGGAATGCTCTTTATATCAGATATTGCTTTTCCCTGAGAATTTTCTATTTGAACAAACAAATTGACTTCCTTATCTACAGAGTTTCTTTCCCATATGGAGAAATCATATTTGGCGCCCTTTTTTACAGATATGCCTTTATATCCTGAATTAATTATGCCTACGCCTTGGCTTGCTTTCAAAACTTCTAACCTTGCATAATCAGCATTATTTTCATTTAGAGGTGACTCACTCATTACCTCCACTTTTCCTTCGCCCGCACTATCTTTCTTTAATTCCCAGCTTTGAAGTTTATCTTCATATTCAAAGGAATTATTCTGAATGAGCTGAGAATATAAGCCGCCATCAGCAGAATGATTAATATCTTCAAAGAATAATCCATAAAGTGTAGGACTTATGTCAAATTTAGGAGTATTAGTATTAATTTGAACATTATAATTAGTTGCTCCCTTAGGTACAACATAAACTTCAAACTTCTTTTCCATAACAGCTTTGCCAGTTTGAATTTTAGCGCTTAATGTAACCTTAGTATCATCCTTACCTGAAGGTAAGGTAACTTTCCCATCCTCTGAAATAATGCTCTTATTACTTGATGTCCATTTGACTTTTGTTTTGCTGCTTAATTTTGTTGACAAAATCAAATCGCTGCTTATTTCTTCTCCATCATTTATGCCTATCTTCTCGCCATCCATGGTTACAATATCTTCATCAGATATTTTATAATACATTAAATCATTAATCTGCTTAGGAGTTAATGCCTTGCTGTAAATTCTAAATTCATCCACAAACCCTGTTAAATTAGGATCTCCGTCATATTTGGATTTACCTATATAATTTTCCACGGAATCCTTAAGTCCGTTTAGTTTATTCTTTAACTGTTCTTTTTTTCCTATCTCTACTCCATTTTCATAATAGATCATTGTATCTTTAGTTATTACAGTAGTTATAAAATGCCAAGTATCGTCTGACAGCAATTTACCTCCGCTTATGCCTTCCACATTTTTATTGCAATTGAAATTATTTGTTCTATTTTTACTCAAAAACAAATTGTTATTTGAATCGCTTCCAAAATCATATACTCTCTGCCAGTCAGATCCGCTGCTAGCATTAAATTCAACCCAAGCGCAAATAGTAACTTCATTCAGTCCATTCAAAATTTTATCCGGCATCCTTACACTGCCATTTCCATCAAGAGTAAGACCGCCGTTAACTCTTCCTATAGTATCTATTTTGGCTGTTCCTTCTAAGGTTCCATCATTTTTATTTCCAGAGGAATCAATAACTGTATCTTCTTTTGAAACATCAAATTTATAATATAATACTAAGTTTTTTTTCAAATCATCTTTTCCGAATACTTTTATGCTAACTGTAGTAACTACAAAAATAATCAAAGCAGCAAAAATCAATATTTTATAAATTTTTTTCACCTTTTCCACCTACATACCAGTAAGAAATCTCTTACTATAATTATTCAAAAGATTTATTTGCACACCATAATCAGCCTTTCATGCCTGTCATGACTATGCCTTCTATAAAATATTTCTGAGCAAAGAAGAATAATGCAACTGTAGGAATAAGAGCAAGCACTGATCCTGCCATTATAAGAGTCCAGGAAGAGGAATATGCACCGTTAAAAGTTGCAAGCTTTAACTGCAAAGTAAACTTATCCGGACTATTTAAGTATATTAATGGTCCCATATAATCATTGTAACCGCCTAAAAATCCAAATATTGCCTGTGTTGCTATTGCTGGTTTAGATAAGGGTAATGCTATTCTTAAAAATATTCCAAAATAGCTAAGTCCATCTAATTCAGCCGCTTCAGTTAGCTCTTTAGGAAGAGTCATAAAATATTGTCTAAGAAAAAATATACAAGCAGCTCCACCAAACATACCTGGTATCATTAGAGGTTTAAAGGTATCTAGCCAATCCAATTGTTTAAATATTACAAATGAAGGTATCATCGTTACTATTCCTGGTATCATCATGGTTGAAAGCAGCAGCATAAACAATTTATCTCTGCCAGGAAACTCCATTTTAGCAAATCCATAAGCTGCTAAGCAGCATGAAAATAAGCCAATTATGGTGGTTGGTATTACTATTGTTAATGTATTTACTAGTCCTTGCACAAGTTCTCCTTGGCTAACAGCTAAAGAATAGTTTGACCACATTAATTTATCAGGAATCCATTGAGGAGGAATGCTAAATACTGTTCCCTCAGTTTTTAAAGATGTGGATAACATCCACAAAAATGGAATTGCCATAAAAATAGCTCCTATTACAAGGAAAATATATACAATAGTATTTTTAATTATCATTTTTCTTTTCTTTTTACTTCTACTTACTATTACCGCACTACTCATTTATATTACCTCCATTAATCATAATGAACCCATCTGCTGGAAACCTTAAAGTTTATAATCGTTAATCCCATTATTATTACAAATAAAACCCATGCCATAGCTGATGCATATCCCATATTCATATATTTAAATGCATTATTATATAGATATAAAACTATTGTAGTTGTGGAATAATCAGGACCGCCATTAGTCATTATCATATATGGAACAAACGCCTGCATAGCACCTATTACTGCAGTAATTAGCAAATAAAATGTTGTTGGTGATATGGATGGAAGTGTAATATTCCAGAATTGCGCCCACTTATTAGCTCCATCTATTTCGGCAGCTTCGTAAAAAGTTTTGGGGACATTTTTAATTGCAGCAATGTAAAGCACCATTCCTGTACCTAATCCTCCCCAAACCCCCTGTATTATCATAGCTGGCATTGCCCACGCTGAACTGCTGAGCCAATTAGGTCCCTTGATGTGTAAATATCCTAAAACAGTATTTAAAACCCCATAATCTGAATTAAATATCCATTTCCACATAAGTGTTAATGCTACTATTGAACAAACTGAAGGCAAGAAAAATGCAGTTCTAAAAAAATTAATTCCTTTTATATTTTGAGTTAATCCTAATGCTATCAGCAGAGAAAACGCTAATCCTATAGGTATACCTAATGCCGCATATACAGTATTAAACATAGATTTCCAAAATAGCGGATCACCCGTAAACAATTTAACATAATTTGATACTCCTGCAAAAACTGGTGCATTGAATAAATCAAAATTAGTTAAACTTATATAAAATGAATATACGATAGGTATAAGTCCGAATAGAGTAAATCCTATAAAAGGAGGAGCTATAAACAAATATCCGTATAAATATTTCTTTTTGAATTTTTTATGATTTGTTTTAGTTAATTTGTCTGAATTTACTTTTTTATGAATCCCTAAATTAACATTATTACTCATATTAATACCTCTACTTATTATTATTATCAAAGGAAACCTATCTCTAGATTTCCTTTGATTGGATAAACATTATTTAAAGATTTCAGGATTTCCTTCCTTTAATTGCTTATCGATTTCAGGTTTCATATCATTAAGAACTTTTTCTGCAGTTCCCTTTCCTTCCCAAAGGTTATTTATTCTCTGGTTGAAAGTATCAAGCCATTTGCTGTTTGGTGTAAGTGTCCATGTACCTGGTTTTTCGTCTTGAGCTGCCTTAATGAATACTTCTGCATGTTCAGGCTTCTGACCTTTTTGTAAGAATAAGTCAGTATTAGACATTGATTTGAATGTTGGTATTTGGAATCCCAATTGAGTTCCAAGCTTTTGTCCGTCAGGTCCTGCTAAGAATTTAATAAGAGTAAATGCTTCCTCTGGATGTTTACATTTTTTATAGATTGAATATCCAACTGATCCAGACCAGCTATAACCAGTTCCAAGTGATCCTGTTGGCATAGGTGCTACATCCCAATCAAAAGATAACTTTCTATAGGTAGGAACCATCCATCTTCCACCGCCCATCATAGCTATTTTGCCAGTGTTAAACATTTGATCTGCACTCATAGCTGCTGTAGCTTTGGCATCTGGAGAAACATGATATTTGTTGATTAAATCTGCTGCATATTGCATTGCAGCAATACCTTCTTTAGAATTTAAAACAAATTCTTTATGGTCTGCACTTAAGAAATCTGCGCCACTGGACCAAACATATCCTTCCCACCAAAGTGGTCCTGTTCCGTATTGAGTAACCTTTCCTGAGACATCTTTTTTAGTAAGTTTTATTGCAAGATCTTGGAATTCCTGCAAGTTCATAGCCTTATCTGCACTTGGAAATGGAATTCCTTCCTTCTTAAATATGTCTTTATTGTAAAAAAGAACTGTTGGCCCAATATCCTTTGGTAAAGAATATTGATCTCCCTTACCTAAAACTTTTCCGTCATATTTGTATCTTACAAGAGCGCTGTCCCACATGTCATTTAAATCGATTCCACTTTTGTCAACATATTTCTGCATGTCCAAAATAAGACCTGCTTTTACCCATCTTCCAAAATCACCATCTGAGGTTAAAAATACATCTGGAGCTGCTCCACCAGCAAGAACAGTATTCATCTTGTTAGAGTAATCATCCGGAATATGGTTATACTTAACCTTAATTTTAGGATACTTAGCTTCAAAAGCATCCAACAATTTTCTCATAACTGCATCTTCATCTGCTGATCCCCAAGCGTTGTAAGTAAGCTGTACAACCCCGCCGCTTGAAGTTGACGAACTGTTCTTTCCGCACCCTGTTAGAGTAGTACCAACTACTAAGCATGCTGCTAACATTAGTGTTAGTAATTTTTTTGAATGTTTTAACATTTTTTCTCCCCCTATAATTTATATTTTGATTTTTAGGCTCTTGAAAAATTTATAAGCAGGATTTTCAACCTCAAATATCCAAGTTCATTTATTAGATTAAAGGAATAAAAATCCTTGCAAACTAATTTAAAATAATTGTCTTATTACTTAGATTTATTTAATGTTAAAGTAATTTTTAGCAAAACAATTATACGTTAGTTAAAATCAAAACGTTAACATTTTTGCTTTAATAATTAAAGCTTATAAAATAATTCATTTATTTATTGTTTTATAATCATATAAAACAATATCAGCTCAAATTATTTTTTCAATCTCTAAAGATATGATATTTTTAACATTATGCTTTTAAAATAATTTAATAATTTCCTTTTATTTTTTCTCATACTTAGTATATAATTAATGGGTAAACATTTTCATAAAGCATTAAAAAAAATTAATTTGGTAATAATGTAATTTTTTATCTTAATTATATTATAGCGCTTTTGTCTATTAAGTCAATGCTTTATATTATATTTTTGTAAAACGTTTTACATATTTGTAAAATATATTTGTTTTTTTATGTTTCTAGCCTGCTTTTTATTGATAAAACATTATTATTCAATTAACTTTTATATTAATTTTCTCTGAAAACAAAAATACTTTACTATATTTTAAATCAATACTATAATTACTTTTTTATAGCTTCGTAATATCTATTATAAAATCATGATTATAATAAAGTACTGATTAATTATATAGCCTAATATATTTTACCCTTATGCCGCTATTTTACACAATTTTTCTAAAGAATTTGTTCATATATGGTTTAAAATTTGTACGTACATTACAATTTAATATTACATTTAATTTCTTTACAAGTCAACAATTTTAAATAAATATTTTAAAAAAATATATAATAATAGTTTTTTATTATATATTTACATAAATTAATTTTTGTACACTATTTTTATAGGTTTTGTTTTAATCAAATTCTGATAAAGAATTTGATTAAAACATATACTTTTATAAAATTTTAGGGAAGCAATATCGCTTCCCTAAAACTTTGTTTTTCGTTCTGTTTTAAATCATATCATCATTTTAATATATCAAATTTATACTTAGTCCATCTTTTATATTCTTCTCCTCTTTTAAGGATAGATTGCTCTTTGTAGCAAGCATTTACTCCTATAGGTGCATTTTGAGTTTCTATGCATACTGCCATTCTTTTCTCAGGCATTTTTTCATTATAGAGAACTTTTTCTACCGGATAATTAGTTGTATAGATTACCACATAGGAATTGTTAGTAGAAACCTTCATAACTCTTCCAGATTTCTCATCCTTGAGTTCTACTTCTCCTATGTAATTATCAAATTTAAAAGGATGATCATATCCTCCTCCTGCCTTAAGCTGATAATCATCTAACTCTACATCTTTGCCAATTTCCTTCTCCTCTCTAAAGTCAAAAGGAGTCCCCTTCACATCAATCTCTTTTCCTGTAGCTCCAAAATCTTCTGACAACTCCAAAAACTTATGGGAAACTATTTTTAATTTGTGCTTCAATACATTTCTTTCAGCATTTCCGCTTAAATTAAAATAGCTGTGGTTAGTTATGTTAAGAACTGTGGTTTTATCAGTCTCCCCTTGAATAAAAAAGTAAAACTCATTATTATTATTCAATACATACTTAACCGTAATTTTTACTTCTCCTGGGAAACCTGCTTCTCCGTCTTTTGAAATATATTCAAGCTGAAGTGCTAATTCATTTTCGTTCTTAAAATCGTTTACTTTCCAGAGCTTTCTTTGAAATCCAAAGCTTCCTCCATGAAGATTATTTATTTCTAAATTGTTTCGTTCTAAAATATACTCTTTATCTTCTATTTGGATCTTTCCTTTATATATTCGTCCTGCAAATCTTCCTATAACAGCTCCATAATAGGCTTCGTTCTCAAAGTAATCTTCAATATTTTTATAACCTAATACAATATTTTTAAAATTTCCGTTTTTATCTGGAGTAAATATTCCAGTTATTACCCCACCTAAATTAAGCACAGATACTCTGATGCCATTGTTATTTTCAATGGTATATTCAATCACATCGTCCCCATTATAGTTTCCTAAAACTTTACTAGAATATCTCATTTATTTCACTCCTCATATAAATTAAAGAAATAGTTCTAAATAAGCGCAAAATAATACTCTTATTTAGAACCTTCTTACTTTTCTCCATTTGAAAGAATTCTTATTGCATTCATGGTTAAATTATCTATATTCTTTTCATATTACCCCTCTAAAATACTAACCAAAAATAGCCTTCCAGTCTTTCATAAACTTCTCTATACCGCTGTCAGTTAACGGATGCTTTAACATCTGATTTATCACATTAAAAGGTACAGTAGCAATATGAGCTCCTGCTTTAGCTGCTTCTATTACATGGGTTGGATTTCTTATACTTGCAGCAATTATTTCTGTCTTTATATTGTGAACATTAAATATAGTTGTTATAGTATCTATAAGTTCTATAGGATCCGTGCTTATGTCATCTAATCTTCCTAAAAACGGACTTACATAAGTAGCACCTGCTCTTGCTGCCAGAAGAGCTTGGCCAGGACTAAATATCAATGTAACATTTGTCTTAATACCTTCACTGGACAACACCTTAGTTGCTTTAAGTCCTTCTGCAGTCATAGGAATTTTCACTACCATATTTGGATGAATTTTTGCTATTTCTCTTCCTTCCTTGATCATACCATCCTTATCTGAGCTTATGACTTCTCCGCTTATAGGACCATCAACTATAGAAGTTATTTCTTTTATAACCTCCTTGAAGTCCCTTCCTTCTTTAGCTATTAATGTAGGATTTGTTGTTACCCCGCAAATAACCCCCATTTCATTCGCTTCTCTGATTTCATTAACATTAGCAGTATCAATAAACAGTTTCATATGAACATACCTCCTAATTATTTTTGACCATAGTAAGCATTTTTTCCATGTTTCCTATAGTAATGCTTATCTAAAAGATATTGATCTAATGATGGTATTTCTTTATTTAAACTTACTGTGTGATAAGCCATTTTACAAGTTTCTTCTAATACTACAGAATTGACTACAGCCTCCTTAGGATTTTTCCCCCAAGTAAATGGAGCATGGCAGCTTACAAGCACCGCTGGCACTGCCATAACATTGCAATCTCCCAAGGTTTCTATAATTACCTTCCCCGTATTTTTTTCGTAATCTTCCTCTATTTCTGCCTCAGTAAGCTTTCTTGTACAAGGAATATTTCCATAAAAATGATCCGCATGAGTTGTACCAAGTGCTGGCATTTCCATATTTGCTTGAGCCCATATAGTAGCCCAAGTAGAATGTGTATGAACGATTCCTCCCATATCCTCATATTTTTTATATAGTTCTATGTGAGTAGGAGTATCCGAAGATGGTCTTAAGTCTCCTTCCACCACATTTCCCTCTAGATCTAAAACGACCAATTTCTCTATGGTCAATTCATCATAGGGGACTCCGCTTGGCTTTATAACTATTAACCCTTTCTCTCTGTCTATGCCGCTAACATTTCCCCAAGTAAATTTAACTAGCCCATACTGGGGAAGCATTATATTAGCATCTAAAACCTGTTTTTTTAATTCTTCTAACATTTGAACATCTCCTATACTTCATACAAATTGTTATTATTGTACGTACAAATATATTTATAATAAAAATATGTAAATACTATTAGCTCCTCTGTAATAAGAGCTAATAGTAATTAAAACAAATGATTAAAATCCAGTGGTAGAAGCCCTTACAATAAGTTCAGGTTTGTATATGTAGGATTCATGAACTATTGTACCTTCTATTATGTCCATAAGCATTCTAGCTGCTCTTCTTCCAAGCTCTTCCTTAGGATGTCGTATTGTAGTAAGCTTTACTTCTGTTGCAGTAGCTATGTAAGAATCATCATATCCAACCAAAGCTATATCCTGTGGAATTCTTAATTCCATTTCCCTTATAGCCTGAAGCGCTTGAACTGCAATTTGATCATTATAACAAATTATAGCTGTTGGTCTCTCTTTTTTTCTTAACAATCCATTGGTAAAATCTTGCGGGAAATATTCCTTTTCCTTAGTACCATATTTGCCTATATTTTTACTATCAACTGCTAAACCACTTTCCCTTATAGCCTTTATATACCCTTTTTCTCTGTTTAGCCCTTGCAAATCATCATTTTTGAAAATCCCAGCTATGTTCTTATGCCCTAGCTGCAAAAGATATCTAGTTAGAATATATGCACCTTCTTCATCATCCATACCTACAAAAGGCGCTTTAAGCTCTTGATATTTACTATTTATCATGATGTAAGGTATATTTCTTTTTTCAAGCTCTAAATAATAATTAATATTTATATTATCAACTGCACTCATAGTTGGTTCAACTATGAGACCTGAAACTTCATTCTCCAATATCTTTTCTAAACATTCTTTTTCCTTTTGTTTTTCATTGTTTGTATTATATAAAAGAAGATCATATCCAGATGAACTTAATACTTCCTCAATACCAGATATAATAGAAGGAAAAATATAGTTTGATATATAGGTAGTTAAGACCGCTATAGTTTTTTTCTCTTTTATTTTACTTCCTTCTATATAACTACAAAAAGTGCCTTTCCCCTGCTCTCTTTTTATATAGCCATTGTTCTCCAGCTCCATGAGCGCCTGCCTCACTGTATGACGGCTTACCGAAAATTTCTCTACTATTTCATTTTCAGTTAAAAGCTGCTGCCCATATGCAATTCTTCCTTCTTCCATTTCCTTTTTAAAAAACGAAGCTATTTGCATATATTTAGACACTTTTGTTTCTTCATTCATATTTCATATCTCCTCGAATTAATTGTACGTATATCCTATAGTCTTATTTTATAACATTATTTCCTTCTGTCAATGTTTATTTATTATAAAATCCTTGAAGCATCTAACACTTTTTTATTTTTTTATATTGAATTATTCCATAGAAATGTTTACAATATAATTAATGTACGTACAAATATAAAGATTAATATAAAAATTGTATGTTTATATGCTTACTATTAAGGAGGATTTAAAATGTTAGCTACAAAACCCTATGAATTTTGGTTTGTTACAGGAAGTCAGCACTTATATGGTGACGATACTTTAAAAGAAGTTGAGACTCACTCTAAAGAAATAGTTGAAAATTTAAATAAAAAAATACTTTCAGGTTATAAAATAGTCTTTAAAAACATATTAACTACTTCAAGTTCAATAACTAAATTTTGTATAGAGGCAAATTCAGCAGAGAATTGCGCTGGTGTAATAACATGGATGCACACATTTTCTCCAGCTAAAATGTGGATAACTGGGCTTCAGCAATTGAACAAACCATTACTGCATCTTCACACTCAATATAATCGAGAAATTCCTTGGGAAACCATGGACATGGATTTTATGAACACCAATCAATCTGCTCATGGCGACAGAGAATACGGCTTTATAGGCGCTAGAATGCAAATCAGAAGAAAAATTGTAGTTGGCTATTGGAATGACCAAGAGGTTATCGATGAGATAAATAATTGGACAAAAGTTGCGGCTGCCTATGTTGAAGGAAAATCCTTAAAAGTAGCCCGCTTTGCAGATAATATGAGAAATGTAGCTGTTACCGATGGCGATAAAGTGGAAGCTCAAATAATATTTGGCTGGGAAGTACAAGCTTACGGTATATATGACTTAGTAGATAAAATGTCAGAAGTCTCAGAAGCACAAGTAGATGCATTATTGGAAGAATATAAAAAAGAATATTATTTTTCAGAAGAATTACTTTCAGATGATTCTAAAATGGCTTCTGTTAGAGAACAGGCTAAAATAGAAGCAGCTCTTGAAATTTTCCTTGAGGAAGGAGGATTTACAGCTTTTACAACAAATTTTGAAGACTTACATGGAATGAGGCAGCTTCCTGGACTAGCAGTTCAGCATCTTATGTCAAAAGGATATGGTTTTGGGGCTGAAGGAGATTGGAAAACCGCTGCCCTGCTCCGTATAATGAAAATAATTGCAGGTAATAATAGAACAGCTTTCATGGAAGATTATACTTACCATTTAGAATCCGGAAACGAGATGATTCTTGGTGCTCACATGCTAGAGGTGTGTCCAACAATAGCTGCTGGAAAGCCCAGAGTAGAAGTGCATCCTCTCGGTATAGGCGGAAAAGAGGATCCAGCAAGATTGGTCTTTGACAGCGTTAGCGGAAACGCATTATGCGCTACTCTTTTAGATATGGGCAATCGTTTCAGACTGTTAATTAATGAGGTAGAAGTAAAAGAAGCACCCCATGACCTTCCAAAGCTACCAGTAGCTAGAGCATTATGGAAGCCATTACCTTCTCTTAAGGTTTCTGCTCACGCTTGGATCTTAGCAGGAGGAGCTCATCACACTAGTTTCTCCTTCGATGTTTCAACTCAGCAGTTAATGGACTTCGCTGAAATGAGCGGAATAGAAGTAGTTGTTATCGATAAAGATACTAAAATACCAGAATTCAAAAAAGAACTATTATGGAATGACTTAGCTTGGAAGCTTAAATAATTGGATATGTTTTAATAAGATTAGGCATAGGAGGATTATCAATGCATATCCACTTATGCCTAATTTTATTGCAAAAATATATAAAACATTTTACATTCAGCATTTCTTTTATATATACTTTGTGCAATTTGCACAAAAATAGAGTAATTTTGTATTATAAGATATTATTCATTTTAGAAAAATATAAAATATTATTTCACTTTCTGTTTTAAAATAGTATAATAATGTCATAGTTAGTATTTTATTATTAAATACTATGGATTAAATTGCTAGAGGAGATTTCGGATGATACATATAACAGATTTAAAGGATAGTTTGCCATTATTTAAAGCTCTTAGCTCAGATATTAGAATAGAGATATTAGAACTTTTAGCTGAAAATAAACAGTTGAATATGAATGAATTGGCTGAGAAGCTTCAACTTACTAATGGAGCAATAACTATGCACGTAAAAAAATTAGAGGAATGCGGATTAATCAAAATAAACACTCTTACCGCAAAGCATGGAATCCAGAAAATATGCTGCCTTCATGAGGATAAATTTGTAATAGATATAGGTGCTCAGGATATCGAAAACTCCTATGAACTTGAAATAGGTATAGGCCACTATTCCTCCTATGAAATTTCGCCAACTTGCGGTATAGCTACAAAGGAAAGTCTTATAGGTGAAGTTGACAACCCTAGTTATTTTGCAGATCCAGTTAGAATTAATGCCGATATTCTTTGGTTTACTAAAGGCTTTATAGAATACAGAATACCTAATTATCTAAAACCTGGTCAAAACTTTTCAGAAATACAGATTTCTATGGAAATAAGTTCTGAAGCCCCTGGAAATTGCAGCATATGGCCCTCTGATATTCATTTTTTCATAAATGATATAAATGTAGGCAGCTGGACTAGTCCTGGTGATTATGCGGACAGTAAGGGCATTCTAACCCCTTCTTGGTGGTTTCCAAACTGGAATCAATATGGCCTTCTAAAACTTTTGACAGTTAATAAATTCGGCACCTTCATAGATGGATTAAAAATTTCTGATATAACTATAGAAGATATCGCTTTGAATTATAAGAGCGATATAATATTTAAGCTAGCTGTACCTAAAGAGACAAAACACGTAGGAGGCCTAACCATTTTCGGAAAAAATTTCGGTAACTATAATCAAGGCATAAATATAAGAATTGTTTATGAACTTCCAACAGCTTAACAATAGGTCATGTTTTAAGAGAATGTTGATAAATGCTTCGTTTGGTCTGGATAAAGCTATAAATCAGTGTAAAAATCAAAACTGATTTATAGCAGAACCTAATAATAAGATACTTTCTATAGTTAAAGTATCTTATTATTTTTTAACTAAAACTTTTTTGACTTTTTTGGATGATACAAATATCATATTATTATAGTAGAAATTTTTACTAAGGAAGGATGATGTTATGATAAAACTAGTAGCTGTAGATATGGACGGGACTCTTCTAAATGATAGTAACGAAATAAGTCCAAAAAACGTGGCAGCAATTAATAAACTTAAAGAAAAAGGAATCGAATTTATAATTTGTACAGGCCGTAATTTTAACGATGCAAAAATTCCAGTTGAAAATGCTGGTATTTCCTGTGATTATATATGCATGAGCGGTGCTGGTATATTTAATAGATACGGTAATCAATTAGCGCATACTCCTCTGTCAAAAGTTAATGTAATACAAGTCTTTGATATTTTGCAGCAACACAATTTATATAATGATATACTTACAAATAAAGGTGTATACACCACTGTTTCAAAAGAATATTTAAATGATTTTTTCTATAATGATTTCATGTCCATGGCAGTAAACTTTGGAATCAAAAAAGAAAATTTTAATAAAAATATAAAAAGAATTCTATCTAGAATTAAACATTCTGCATCAATGGAAGAATTATTAGACAGAAACACTATTATATATAAAATCTCTACTATACATTCCAATATAGAATTATTGAAGTCTTTGAGAAAAGATCTATCTGCATTCTCACAACTATCTGTAGTTTCATCTTTTCCAATAAATATAGAGATCACAGATATTAAAGCACAAAAAGGATTAGCTCTTAAAGAATATGCTTTAGAAAGAAATATAAGCATGAGGGAAGTTATGGCTATAGGCGATAGCGAAAATGATTATTCTATGCTATCCATGGATTTTGGATATACAGTAGCTATGGGAAATGCTGATGAGTCTATAAAAAATATAAGCAAGTATACTACTAAAACAAATTTAGAGGATGGCGTTGCTTGGGCCATAGAGAAATATGCTCTGTGATCATTTTATTAGGTTCTGTTTTAAATCAGTATTGATTTTTACACTGATTTAAAACTTCCTTCAGTTCGGGAGGCTATGTTTTAAAATGTTGATATTATCGTTTGAGTTCTAGGAACTCTTAGGGATTGCGACTTATAATTGG
>NZ_JACTOJ010000029.1:0-51787 GCF_032335695.1 Clostridium sp. 19966 | reverse complement strand
TAACACATAACGCAAAACTACGCAAATATAAATACAGAAATTTGACAAAACAATAAGCCTATTTCAAGGCTTGCGAGGATTTTTTTTGTTATTTAACTGTCAAAGACCCGGAATATAATAATTATAAGAAAACCAGTATAAATTTGTATATACAAGAGAATCTGCTATTGACTATTCTTTCAAATTAATATTAAATAAATATATACTTCGTATTACGGCTTATGAAAGTGAGGAATGTTTAATGACTGAATTGAAGGTATTACCTCTTATCCCTTTAAGAGGAATTACTATTTTTCCATATATGGTTTTACATTTTGATGTGGGAAGAGAAAAATCAATTCTTGCGTTAGAGGCAGCGATGCTTAACTCTCAAGAAATTTTTCTTATATCACAAAAAGATGCAAAAAAAGAGGAGCCAGCAGAAGAAGATATATTTCAAATTGGTACTGTGTGCACTATAAAACAATTGCTTAAGCTTCCTGGTGATACTGTAAGAGTGCTAGTTGAAGGAATGTATAGAGGCAAAATAATCAAGTACATAGATGAAGAAAATTATTTTAAAGCAGAGATAGAAGAAATTAAAGAAGTCGATGCGAAGGAGAATAATAATAATACAGAAGCTCTTGTAAGAATGTTAAAAGACGCTTTTGATGAATATATAAAGTTATCAGGTGCCATGCCTGTGGAATCCTTAGTGACTTTTGAGGATTACTTGGATTCTCCAGGAAGACTGTCAGATATGATAGCTTCATATTTAATGTTAAAGCAAGATAAGAAACAAGAGCTTCTAGAAGCTTGCAACATTACTCAGAGAATTGAAAAGCTTCTAGTCATAGTAGAAAATGAAACTGAAATATTAAAATTAGAGAAAAAGATAGGCGTAAGGGTAAAAAACAAAATAGATAAAGTTCAAAAGGACTATTACCTTAGAGAACAGCTTAAAGCTATACAGGAAGAGCTTGGAGAAGATGACGAAGATAAAAAAGAGATTAATAAGTATAAGAGTAAAATAAATAAGGCTAAGTTACCTAAAAGTGTCAAAGAAAAAGCTCTATACGAATTGGATAGACTTAAAGGTACAGGAGTTAATTCAGCTGAGGGCAATGTAATAAGGACTTATTTAGATTGGATACTAGATCTTCCATGGAACAATGAAACAAAAGATAATAAAGATATTAAAAAAGCTAGAGAAATATTAGATAATGAACATTTTGGACTTAAAGATGTTAAAGATAGAATTATAGAGTATCTGGCAGTAAAGCAAATGAGTAATTCCCTTAAAGGGCCTATATTATGTTTGGTGGGACCTCCAGGTGTAGGAAAAACTTCTATAGCTAAATCTGTAGCTCACGCCCTAGGAAGAAATTTTGTAAGAATGTCCCTAGGAGGAGTTCGTGACGAAGCAGAAATAAGAGGACATAGAAGAACTTATGTAGGTGCAATTCCAGGCAGAATTGTATATGGGATGAAGCAAGCAAAATCAAAAAATCCATTATTTTTGTTGGATGAAATAGATAAAATGAATAGTGACTTTCGAGGAGATCCTTCAGATGCATTGCTTGAAGTGTTAGATGCAGAACAAAACAATACATTTAGAGATCATTATTTAGAATTAGAAATGGATTTATCTAATGTGTTATTCATAACCACAGCCAATTCTCTACATACTATTCCTAGACCTCTAATGGATAGAATGGAAATCATAGAGGTAGAAGGATATACATATGATGAAAAACTGAATATAGCAAAAAAATATTTAGTACCTAAAAAATTAAAAGAGCATGGAGTAGAGGATAATAAAATTACTATTTCTGATGCTAGTATAAGTGTAATAATAGAAGAATATACAAGAGAATCTGGAGTTAGAAGTCTTGAAAGAAATATAGGTTCAGTAATTAGAAAGAGCATAGCAGATATGCTTGAGAATAATAAGAAAAAAATAAATATCACTGTTAACCATGTTAGAAAATATTTAGGAGCAGGAATCTTTAGCTATGATAAAGCTGATAAAGAAGATAAGGTAGGAGTAGTTACAGGACTAGCATGGACTGCTTACGGCGGAGATACGCTTCCAGTAGAAGTATCTGTAATGGATGGTAATGGAAGACTTGAACTTACAGGTAAGCTTGGAGATGTTATGAAAGAATCAGCAAAAGCTGCTTATAGCTATGTAAGGGCTAATTCTGAGAAATATCATATACAAAGCGACTTCTATAAAAATAAGGATATACATATCCACGTACCAGAGGGGGCAGTACCTAAGGATGGACCTTCAGCTGGTGTAACAATGATAACCGCATTAGTATCAGCATTATCCAGCAGGAAGGTTAAGCATAACGTTGCTATGACTGGAGAAATTACTTTGATAGGAAGAGTGCTTCCTATAGGGGGACTTAAGGAAAAAAGTCTTGCAGCCTATAGAGCGGGAATTGATACAATAATATTTCCTAAAGAAAATCAAAAGGATTTAGAAAAAATTCCTGGCAGCGTAAAAAATAAAATTAAATTTATACCGGCAGCAATGGTAGATGATGTTGTAAAGGAAGCTCTATTGGAGGAAGAAACTCATGGAAATTAAGCAGTCTGAATTTATTACTTCAGCGGTAGTTAAAGGTCAGTATCCTAAGGATGAACTACCAGAAATAGCTTTTGTAGGACGTTCTAATGTGGGTAAGTCATCTATAATAAATGCTTTCACCAACAGAAGACATCTAGCAAAAGTAGGAAATACGCCTGGGAAAACTCGATTAATAAATTTTTTCCTCATTAATAATTCTTTTTATCTTGTGGATTTACCTGGATATGGTTATGCGAAGGTTTCTAAAGTAGAAAAAGAAAAATGGGGAAAGATCATGGAAGAATATTTAGTAGGCAGGGCTTTTCTTAAAAAAGTAGTTCTGCTGGTAGATAGCAGGCGTGCCCCAACTGAAGATGACATACTTATGCTGGATTGGATAAAATATCATGGATATAAAGTGGTAGTAATAGCTACAAAGATAGATAAACTTACAAAAAATGAATTGGCTAAAAATCAAAAGATAATAAAAGATACATTGAAAATTTCTGATGAGGAACTTTTATTATTTTCTTCTGTCAAAAAAAATAATAAGGAAGAAATAATAAATTATCTATTTGAAGATTTAAGCTAATTACAAATAAAATCCAAATTTCATATTAGGTAAAGTATAATACTTTGCTTGATAATGAAGTTTGGATTTTTTTCTATGATTCCAAAATATATGGATAATAAATATGCTGTGGTGTCAATTTGCTAATGTAAGAATAGTATATACTATGATACAAAAGTGAAGAGAGTTTTTTGAAAGGAAGTGTTAAAAATGAATAGGGCCCTTGATGAAGTAGCTTCCACCAGTTGTAGCGATAAAAGTATTAAAAACTTATTATGCGGAAATAACTTAATATTTGTGGTAATTATTTTTGCAGTTTTATTATGTGGATGTGGAGGAAATTCTTTCTTGTGTGGAGTTAATAATCCATGTGTTAGATCAACTAGTGGATGTAATACCAGCGGTGGAGGTTTCCAAAACAATTTATGGATATGGATACTTCTAGCTCTTTTGCTTTTTGGGGGCAATGGATTGGGCGGTACGGGAGCAGGAAATATAAATACCAATGTAATAAATGTAGACCCTGATGATAATTACGGATATGATGAACTATGTTAATATGAGAAATGATTATAAAATCAATATATTTAGGGGGATAACTAATGGAATTAAGTAAATTTAAATTCCCGAGTTTTTCAAATGATATTTTTCTTTGGGTTGTTGTATTGTTCATAGTTTTGGGATTCGGAAAAGCCGGCCCGATTTTAGGATTAAATTTTTTAACACCTCCTCCTGAAAAAGATTGTGGTAATGGTAAACATGGAAATGACAATAAGTGTGAACCGCCGAAAGCACCGTTACTTATACCTCAATTAGGAGGGATGGGCAATATTTTTGGAAGCAACATCATATTTATAGTAGCCGTAGTAGCAATATTATTTTTATGTAAAGATGAAAATAAAGAAAAACCTATTTGTGATGATCCGGAGACAGTTGAATATGATGAAGTTATAGATGGTTAATATGAAAAAAAGAGGGTGGATAAAATGCCAAAACATAGAAGGCATAGGGAACCTATGTCACAGCAACAGCAACAACAACAGACTCAGACTAATAGCAGCAATAATAATTCTCTTCTTAGCAATTTAAATCTTAGTACTATTGCAAGTTTAATAAATGGCATAGATGTAAACAGTCTTATGAACTCTATGAATAATTCTAATGTAGGTACTGGCTTAGGTAGTGAATCTGATGCTGAAAATGGTAATAAGGATGATAGAAAAAAACAAAGGGAAGAAATTACAAAAGCTCTTAAGGTACTAATAGAAGCAGATAAAAGTGAATTACTGCAGACAGTTATACAACTATATGCAGCATCCAATAAAGCTAACTCCTAAGTAATAATAGAGACTACATCATTCTATTATAGTATCAATTAAGCAATCAGCAGAATATTATAATAATATAGAATTTAATACAAAAGTTAAACTTATTATAAATGAAAGGAGTGATGTACACTATGATTGGAAGAGCAAACGATGTGGCTGTGAGGGACGGCAGAGGTGGATGTGTAGAAGTTGGAAATAATAATTGCCAAGGAAATAATCAAAATATTTTGATAATAGTAATTGTTATAGTCCTCATTTGCTGTTGTGGCGGAAGCAATACTATAATGGATCCTGGCATATGCTGTGGAGGAAGACGACGAAGAAGAAGTGCTAGAAGAACTACAACAAGATCTAGTTCAAACGTAATATTATTTTTGCTGCTGTTTTTACTGCTCTTTAGAGGTAATAATGCTGGCAGGAATGCTAATACCAATATAATAAATGTAGATGGCTTAAGAGGCCAGGATGATGAGTATTTAGATTTATAGTTTTTTAATCATAGTGTAGGTTATTCTAGCATACTAAACGTATATGGAGGTGGCACAGTTTGGCTAGGCAAAGAAAAGTGATTGATGTAGATGTATATGATGAAGATAAAAAAGAACCATCAAATCAAAATACTAATAATGAGGATTCAAACAATATTAATTTAGGAAATAACAACTTAGGAAATATAGATTTTAATCAATTGGCCTCAATGATGCAAAATGTAGATATGAAGCAGTTGTCTTCACTACTTGGAGGATTAGGAGGACTAGGCAGTTTAGGAAACTTAGGTGGTGCAGGTGGACTGCTAGGAAACTTAGGCGGTGCAGGGGGGCTACTAGGAAATTTGGCTGGAATGCTTGGTGGAGCACAACCTCAGGCTCAGCCGCAAATGCAGCAGCCTAACGCTGGATTATCAGGCATACCCGTTGGAGGAGATAGAAGACTACAGATACTTGGTGCTTTAAGGCCAATGGTATCTCCAGAGAGAGCTGCCTTGATTGATATGGTACTTCAAATATATATGATCAGTAGAATTTTGAAAAGATAATACGAATTTTTTCAAGTTAAGAGGTAAGAAGTAGGAGTGAAGAATTTATGTGAGAAATCGGCTTCTGAGGAAGCCAATTTCAATTTATAAATTCGCTGAAGGCGAATTTTAGCCATAACTTTTAATTCTTACTTCTTCTTTATTACTTTTATCTCTAACTTATTATTTGTAATTTGAGGATTGAAGTAATATTTAAGCTTCAAGTACTTCGAGAATGTCCTTTTTTACAAGCGTAGTACATTTCCCATCTATGCTTCCTCCTTCTTTTACTACTAATTTTTTAACTGTAATATCACCAGAAATTTTTCCAGTAGATTCTACAACTAAGGTTTCTTGACAAATTATATTTCCTTTTAGGAATCCTGAAATATAAGCGCTATTACATGCTATATTTCCATTATAGATAGCTGAAGAGCCAAGAAGTATATCATCCTGCCATAATATATCACCATCTACACTTCCGTCAATTTTTAAAAGACCGCTTCCACTTAGGTTACCAGTTATTCTGCATTGTTCACCTATTAAAGTTTCTATTCTTTCATTATTCCTAGAATCTTTTTCTGAAAATATAGGCATAATACTCCTCCATATAAATTATTTTTAAAAATAAAAATAAAATTTGTATATTTTTATTTAAACAGGAAAGAATAATAATGTAATTGGAGATTAAGTCTCCGATAGCCGTGAATGACAGTGTTAAATCTTATAAACAAGAATTTTATACTTCCATTCATGGCTAAACCCCCCATCCCCCTTGGGACCGTGAAACGGTCCCTTTGTTTTTGTACTCACAAAAAACTTTTCAAAAAATTTTGCCTATTAATCATTGCTTTCTATAGAATGTCCTTAAAATCTAATTTTTTATTGGCTTTGTTTTAAATAAATCATATTAAATTATATGAACCTGTCATAAATTTTATTATTGCAGGAGAACATATATGTATATAGATATATTTAAAATAATTATTTTAAAATGAAAAATTATTAATGAATTATCAAGTTAGCTTTAATAGAAAGATTTTTTTAGCTATTTATATTCACATAACAATTAGAAGAAGGGGATAAAATTGAAGAAACGAAGCAAACATTTTGTCTATCTCTCTTGTTTTTTGATAATATGTATTATTGTAAGCGGATGTGGAAAAAAGGATAAAAGCGAAAAAAAGATTATAAAAGCCTATGTGGATGTAGAAGATAAATATGTATCTGATATTATAGGTACAGCTATAGATGAATATAAAAATGAGAAGAAAGATGTGCAAATAGATGTTGTAGGTTCAGTATTAGAGAGCAAAGTGCAGCAATCTATAGTTAAAGGTGACATAGATATAATACTTTCTCCAAGGAATACCATGCTTCAGTTAAGTGAAAAAGGAGTGCTTTCCGATTTAGATGACTTTTATAAAGAAAATATAGATGAAAGATACTATAATATAATGGGATCTTATGGATTGGTAGGAGATAAACATTATGCAATAGGATTGATTCCAACTAGTCTTAATATATTCTATAATATTAGCGCTATAACAAAAATAGGATTAAAATCACCTAATAATGTTATGGATATACTGCCAATATTATCAAAACTTAAAGATTTGCAAATTAAAATACCTGTACAAATTAATTCAGGAGATAATTTTCAAAATACCACTGCTTCATTAGTGTTTTCTAATACTGTAAATGGAAATGATTTAATGAAAATATATAACAAAAGTAAAGAAGATTATAAAAATGTTAATGTACAATACTTTTTTGATGAGTTAAATAGAATAATAAAAGAAACAAAATTATCAGAAAGCAATTTTGAAGCTGCTGGAGATAGCACAGTTACAAGAATTAATTCTGGTGATACACCATTATTTATATCTTATTCATCAAATGCGAGCAAAATGGATAATTCTGCAGTAGGAATGGTACAAAACTATGACATCAATTCTAAAAAAGGGAATATGCCCATAGTTGTTAACTGCTTAATTGCAAAACCTGTAAATACCAAAAACGAAGATGAAGTTAATAATTTTATGACATTTCTTTTTAGTGACAAATTTCAAGAAAAATTAGCTAAAAATGGTATTATAACTGGAAATATAAAAGTTAATGAAAAAACATTAACAAATGATATAGAAAAATCTATAGCTAAATTAATTTCTGAAAGTGATGCTAATAGCATGTATTTTATGGAGTATTTTCCAGAAAAATTCTATGCATATATTGAATCAGCTATAAAAGATATATATTCAGGAAAGTATACAGGGAAAGAATGGAATAACATACTTGAAAGTGTATATAAAAGCTAATTTAGAAGAGAATTATAGTAGAAATATATTGAAAAAGTAAAAGAGGGTATGTCTGATACCCTGCTTTTTACTGTTCAGAAGTACTGCAGTCTTTGCAAATTCCGTAAAAGTATACTTGATTATATAAAATATTGTAATCAGTACATTCACTAACCTTTGTATTTAATCCTTCTAAACAAGAATCCTGGATGTCGTCTACTTTACCACAATTTAAGCACTGTATATGGGAATGAGGAGTTGTAGTACCATCATACCTAAAGTTACCTTCTCCCAAGTTTATTTCTTGAACAAGCTTTACTTCCACTAGAGTCTTTAGAGCTTTATAGACTGTCGCTAAACTCATAGTTGGATAAGAAGGCTGAAGTGCCTTGTATATGGTTTCAGCTGAAGGATGTTCTTTAGTAGATTTTAAGAATTTGTATACTGCAATTCTCTGGGGTGTCAATTTTAATTTTTTTTCGCGGAATATAGTAGTTATGCTGTCCATACACACCATCCTTATAAAATATAGTTATATTAACATTATATATAAGTATTCATTGTTTGTCAAAACTTGTTTTGAATTAATAATGATTATTATTAAAAAGTATAAAAATAATTTAGTTACCTTTTTAGTAGAAATATGATTATATTTTGATATTAGTATGAAAAAAACAAAAAAATACTTGAAATTTTTTTAAAACATGATAGAATTAAATATGTTAATAAATTAACAAACTAAATTAGTCCATGTTCATTTTATATTATATATTTATTTTGGGAACAGTACGAAAAGACTGTTCTTTTTGTTTTATGTATTTTTTTCCTTTTTGTTTGTCAATAATGAAGATGTCACTAAATATTAGTTGATACGTATAGAATAACAATAGCGCAATATGGTAAATTCATAGTATCATATTAAATATAGTAAACACATCCATTGTACTATTGTAGCTTTTTGAGTTATAATCTTATTGTTGTGTTTATTTTGGTGCATTAATTTTTATAGTATGATAAAATATAAACTTATTATAACTTATAACGAGGTAAGATAATTATGAATAAAAAGAATAAGAAAAATATAAAGAAGAAGAAGTTTTCTTTTAAGAAGCTTGCGATGTTTATTGCTTTTGAATTTCTATTTGTATGCGTAACTTCTCCGTTTATAGTGTTCTATGGACCTTTTAGCAATTTAAAAAGAATTGTAGTTAACAGTGCTATGGAAAGTATGACTCACCAATGGATAGCAACTACTTTCCTATCAATGGATCAGATAAATAAAATCAGAAATAAACAAACTAGTACTGCAGTTTCAGCTAATGCACAGGATGCTACAGAAGACTTGGGAGCACTTAGTATACCTAAGAGTCATGATGATAATATAGCCTTACAGAGAATACCTTTAAATAAGTCTACTGGGTATATTATGACTGTAAGCGACCCTAGCCGTGTTAGGATAGGTGTCACAAAGAAATTAAATGTAGCTGGACAAAAAACCAGCGAAATAGCTGAGGAATACGGTGGGATAGCAGCAATAAATGGAGGAGCCTTCGGTAATTCTTCTGCAGATGGGAAGCAGAACTATGGAAATGGGGGAATACCAAAGGGATTAATAATGGTGGATGGAAAATTAATTAATAATCCTGCAGGCAGTAATTCTCCATATAATGATGTTATAGCTTTCAAAAGTGATGGCACCTTAGTTGTTGGTACACATACTGTAAATGAGCTTATTTCTATGGGAGTAAGAGATGCTATAAACTTTGGACCAACTCTAATTATGAATGGAAAGCCACTTACTCAAGACGATTCGTCTTCAGGTATAAGTGGAAGAACTGCCATAGCTCAAACTAGAGATGGTAGAACTCTTTTATTTGTAATTGATGGAAGACAGTTAAGTAGCAGAGGGGCTACCTATAGTGAGGTTAGGGATATATTACTTCAAGCTGGAGCTTATAATGCTGTTTTGTTAGATGGCGGATCTTCAACAACCATGTATTATGATGGCGATATTGTTAATAGCCCTAGTGATCCATCAGGGGAGAGAACAGTTTGCACAGCAATATACGTGGCTAGTTAAAGGAGAGTATTAATGAAAAGATTAAGAAATATAATAGTTTGGATGCTTATTGCAGTAGTTTCAGAATCAGCAATATTTTTATATGTTGATAAGGATTATCTAGCAGCTGATACGAAATTTAAACCAGTAAATATAGACTTAAAGAGTAAATCTAAAAATGAATCTCTTAAATTAGCGTTACCAAGTGACTATAAAACCAGCATAAAATTATCTACTGACGGGAAATATATAGCTTTCAAAAATGGCAACAATCTAAAGGTTGTGAATACTACTACAGGAGAATCTACAGAAGTGGTTCCAGCTGCAAATGAAATTATAGATTGTTTTACATGGGTTTATGGCAATGATAGAATATTGCTTACTAAGAAGAACACAAAGCTTGGGAAATTTCATTTATATCATTATGATCCTAGAAACAAGGATTCTTTAACAGAGGAAAGAAATTATTTAAGTGCAGATGATACAACGGGAGAAGAAGAAGCTATATATTCTAAAAGCTCTAAATCTGCGGTTACAGATATATTCAATTCTCCTCTAAGCGGTGGAACATATATAAGAGTAAAGGCAAATGGCGCCGGTGGAAGGGATCAAATATATCTTATGGACAGAATGAATCAGCTAGAACCAGTTTCAAGCACCAATTTGAAAACTGCATCCATAGGAAGGAGCCTTGCTACTTATAATTCGGCGAAATTTGTTTATGAAGATACTATTAAAGGAAAGATATATTCTACGGATTACAAAGGAGTTATCCCAACAGGAACTCAAAAGGCAAGACTCTTGGGCGTGGATTATGATACAGATGATGTATATATAGGAATCATATATCAAGGGAATAAGGATCAAGTTGAGACTATATATAGTGGCGATATAGGGAAGAGCTTTGATACTTGGAACAAAATATCATTAAGTAAACCAGCTTATGTAGATAACATTATAGTTGATAATGGTACAATTTATGTTAATGATGCTATGGAAGGTAAAATTACAGATGTTGTTAAAAACAAACAAATGAGCTATGATGGCAATTTTATTGGAGTGTTTAAGAGCGGTATAGTTTCATATACTTCGGACAATATGCTTAAGAAACAGCTTTTTAAGAATATGAAGTAACCAAACAGTTTCAATTATATAAATAATTAAAGGTATCCTATTTATTACTCGCTTAATTAAGAGTAAATTGGGTACCTTTTTTTAAAACACAAATTATATTATAATGAATTATGTCAATTTACATAATCAAAGGTGGGAAACTATGAAATTGCACAAAAAAATATTTCTCTTTATTTTTATTGCATTGCTTGTTCAAGGAGGAATTTTATTTTATATCAACTCATTTTTTCTAACAGCTTTTTCAAAAGACATAAAGGTGGTTAATAGGAATAGTAATAGTGATGATTCTCAAATACTTATACAAGATAATTTAGATAAAATAGATATATCTTATGATGGAAAATTTGGAGCTTATATTTATGACCACAAATTTTATTGCCTAGACTTAAGTAACGGAGTAAGAAAGTCTATAGACTTAAACTCTCAATCAATAAATATAGTTTTTTACAAATGGATTGAAAATACTGATAATATTTTTATATGCGAAAAAGATACTTCTGATAAGTGGAATTCATTTAAAATAGATACCTATAATGCTAGTACCTTTGAATTAAAGCTCTTCAAAGACTTAACATGGACAGATATATCTAGCGTAGAAGAGATGGAAAGCTATAATAATAGCAATTTTATTATAAAGGCAAAGAACAAATCAGATAAGTATGAATTATATAAATTGGGTAATGATGTAGAAAAGATTAATACAAATAATGATAGCATAGGAGCCTTTATGGAAGCAAGCGATGGCAATATAATTTATGAGGATAAAACTAAAAATAGAATTATTAATAGCAGCAAAAAAACATTCATAGATCTCAAAGGAAATAAAATATTAGCCTTTGATAATAATGGATATGTATATGCTATTAATGGTAAAAATGATATAATAGATAAAATATATTATAGTCAGGTAAATAATAATTGGCAGGCCTTGGATTTAAAAGCAAGTACCTCTGATAAAAACATATTTATAACAAGTGATGGAAATTTATATATAAATTATTCTGCTAATGAAAAACTTATAAATATAAAGTCTAATAAGCAGATAACCTATGAAGGAAAGCTCATAGGAATATATAATGGAGGAGCTTACTTTGCGAAAGATGGTAAGCTGGTAAAAAAGATCTTTAATTAGACAAATTTAATTGCAAATAGGAGTGGTTTAATGCAAGAATTTATATTGAATAGAATTTACATGATTCCTGCTATATTAGTGGGATTCGCATTTCATGAATTTGCTCATGCTTTAGTAGCAGATAGACTTGGAGATAAAACCCCAAGATTTCAAGGAAGATTAACTTTGAATCCAATGGCTCATATAGATCTGATTGGATTTGTTATGACTATAATAGCTGGATTTGGATGGGCTAAGCCTGTTCAAGTTAATCCAAGTGCATTTAAGAATTATCGTAAGGATGATTTTAAGGTATCAATAGCAGGTCCTTTAGCCAACATAATAACTGCATTTATTTTTACAGTTATTATGGTTCTATATGCGCGATATGTTTATACGCCAATGATTGATAATCAATTGGTGGGAATCATATTTTATATGCTTTATTATATATCTTATATAAATATAGCGTTGTTTTTATTTAATTTGATTCCTATTCCTGGATTAGATGGATTCAGGATTTTAGCAGATTTATTTCCTAGAGCTTTTGATAAAATAGGAGAGGCGCTTTATCAGTATCAAATATTTATAATGCTAATATTTTTGGCTACACCTATAACTAGATATATAATCAGCAAACCGGCATCTATTATATATAGTTTATTTATAAATATACTTTCGGTAATATAAAAAATATTTTCTAATAATGGAGGACAATATGAGACTAAGGAAAAAATGGTGGGCGAGGCCTGAGATGGAGGCAAGCCCTAAAGTTATAATAAATGCAGAAGAGCTAAAAGGAAATTGGAATAAAGAATTTAAAAATGCTAATCCAATATATCTGGAATTAGGCTGCGGAAGGGGCAGGTTCATAAAAAACAATGCAGAATTGAATCCAGAAATAAATTATATAGGCATAGATCTAAAGGATGAAGTTCTTATATATGCCTTAAGGAAAGCGGAGGAACTGGAAAGCGACAATGTGAGACTGATACCTCTAAATATAGTCAAGGTATCAGAGTTATTTGATAGTGATGAGATTTCTAGAATATATATAAATTTCTGCAATCCTTGGCCTAAGGAGAGGCACAAAAAGAGAAGGCTTACTCACACAAATTTTTTAAATATGTATAAGAAATTTATAAAACCAAATTCAGAAATATGGTTTAAAACTGATGATACGGGACTTTTTGAAGAATCAAAAATATATTTTGAAGAAAGTGGTTTTGATATAAAGTATATAACCTATGATCTGCATAATAGTGATTTCAAAGAAAATATAGTTACGGAATATGAAGAAAAATTTGCTTCTTTAGGAATGAAAACAATGTTTATACTTGCTAAGCTTAGGTAAATTAATATATAAAATTCATACTTTATTAATACTTCATTAAGCGATATTTAATACCATTATATTTAATTCGTGATACAATATATATAAATAAAATTATGGAGGGATATATATGAGCTATAATATTAAAGGGTTAATAAAAGGGATGTTTCCATACATAGTAGCGTTTTTCATTATAGCTGCTATAATGAAGTTGCTAGTATATATAATACCAATAGCTCTCATTGGGTATGGGATATACAAATTATATTTTTTAGTAAAAGAAAAAATTAATAGCTATAGAAATAGAGTGGCGTTTAATCATAAACAGCAAAAAACGTTTGCATATTATCGAAAAAAGAGTTATACTAGCTTTGTAAATATTTTCACTAAGAGTAGAAATAATGAATACAAAGTTTCAGGAGAAAATACAACTTTCTATACTTCCTCTAATTCTGATAATAATTCAAAGGTTATTGATGTTGACTATGAAGAAGTAAAATAAAAATTGAAATTTAAGTGTACAAATTTCTTAATAAAAATCGACTTTGGTCGATTTTTTTATTGCTAGCGATATATAGATATAGCAATGAGGTTGTTAACAGTTTGTTAACAAAATTGACTATGGACTGACACATATGATAGCTAATATTTATATGGTATAATGTGGTTTGGGCATGGCGCTGAAAATAATGTACAGGGGTGAAGTTAAAGTGATAGAAATTGAAAATGTAACCAAAAAATTTGGCAATCATGTAGCCTTGGACAATCTTAACTTTAAAGTGGAAAAAGGTGAAATATTAGGCTTTTTAGGACCTAACGGTGCAGGAAAATCTACTACCATGAATATTATAACAGGCTATATTTCTCCTACAGAGGGAACTGTTAGAGTTGATGGGATAGATGTTTTGGAAGAACCAGAAGCCGTTAAGAAAAAAATAGGATATTTACCTGAAATTCCACCTCTATATTTAGACTTTACTGTAAACGAATATCTAAGATTTGTAAGCAGACTTAAGCTTGTAAAAAAGGATGCCATAGAACCTAGTCTTCAAAGAATAAGATCTTTGGTAAGGATAGAGCATGTTAGAGATAGGTTAATAAAGAACTTATCAAAGGGGTATAAGCAAAGAGTCGGACTTGCGCAAGCGCTCATTGGTGATCCGGAGGTACTTATACTTGATGAACCTACGGTAGGATTAGATCCTAAGGAAATAATCGAAATAAGAAACCTAATAAAAAGCATAGGAAAAGAAAAAACAGTAATATTAAGCTCTCATATCTTACCTGAAGTAAGTGCAGTGTGTGATAAAATCTTAATAATAAACAAAGGTAAGATTGTTGTTACGGGAACTGCTCAGGAACTTTCTAGAAAGATGAGCTATAGCAACAAGCTGCAGCTTAGAGTTAAATCTAGCAGAGGAGAAGCTGTTGAGACAGCAAAGAGCATAGCTGATGTGAAATATGTTGAGGAGCATGGAGTATATGAGCAGGGCACTGTTGATATAGTTGTGGAAGCAAACGATGGAACAGACGTAAGAGAAAAGCTATTTAATAAGTTCAGTGAGAAGGGATTCCCTATTTTGATGATGAAAAATATAGACTTAAGCCTAGAGGAAATATTCCTTCAAGTGACTACAGGAGACAAGGGGGAAAATGAAAATGTTAGCAATATTGAATAAAGAGTTAAGAACATATTTTTGCTCCGGAATTGCTTATATATTTATGACAATATTATTATTTTTCGGAGGAATATTCACATTCTTATACAATGTTTATTCTAAAAGCGGAGATTATGCTTCTACTCTAAGCTCTTTAAGTTTTATATTCGTATTTATAATGCCAATATTAACAATGAAAACAATAGCTGATGAAACAAAAACTAGGACGGATCAATTGCTTTTAACAAGTCCTCAAAAGATTTCATCCATAGTTTTTGGTAAATTTCTTGCAGCACTTATATTGTTCGGAATTACACTTTTAATAACATTCTTATATCCATTGCTTCTTACTTCCTTTGGTAAGGTAGCTATAGGAGAAACAATTTCAGCCTACATAGGAGTTTTTCTTTTAGGTGCTTGTTTTATAGCAGTGGGAATATTTATCTCTGCACTTTCAGACAGCCAGGTGGTAGCTGCAGTAGGTACTTTAGGGGTAACCTTTGTACTTTGGATATTAAAGATAGCTATTCAAGGTATTCCTAGCTCACTCAATACATCTACTTCTGGAATAATATTTACTTTGATTTTAATAATAGCAATATCGCTAATTATATATATTAATACTAAAAATTACTATTTCGGCGGTGGAGTATTTTTACTTGGAGCAATAATATTGCTGATAACGGCTATAAAGGATAAAGCAATATTTGAAGGATTTATAGGAAAATTTTTCGGATGGATTTCAGTTGTACAAAGAAACGATACATTTACCACTGGCATAATAAGTGTTAACTC
This sequence comes from Clostridium sp. 19966, assembly GCF_032335695.1. Lineage (NCBI taxonomy): Bacteria > Bacillati > Bacillota > Clostridia > Eubacteriales > Clostridiaceae > Clostridium > Clostridium sp. 19966. Next base: position 35,929 of record NZ_JACTOJ010000029.1, on the reverse strand, counting down.
CATAATATATTTTATTTCATTTACTTTTATATTTTTATTTCTCACAGCCAGAACTCTTGATAAGAAGAGATGGAGTTAAGGAGGGGTTACGATGGCTAAGTTTAATATACGAGAGTCCTTTAAAAATAATAAATCTAAATATGGCGGCTACTCAGCTATGATTACAATAATTATTCTTGCTATAGTAGTTGTAGTTAATTTGGTTTTTGCTCAAGGAGTAAAACAGGTTGCTGGCAAGGATGATATTACTTTTGATTTGACTACTAATAAGCTTTTTTCTCTTTCTAAGGAAAGCGTACAGATAGTTAAAGGGTTAACTAAACAGGTAACAATAACAGCTTTGTTTGAAGAAAATAAAGACGATAGTTATATAAAACAGGTAAAATACGCATTAGATAAATATGCAAACGCATCTAAGAATATCAAAGTTGAATATGTAGATCCGGTACTGCATCCCAATGCATTAAGAGAATATAAGTCAAATGATAATGTTACTACTAATGATGTTATAGTAAAATGCGGCAGTAAATATAAGGTGTTATCACTTAATGATATGTTCACAGTTTCTCAGGGATCAGATGGTTCTAGCCAGGTTACTCAAAATAATATAGAGCAGAAGATATCAGGAGCCATAACATATGTAATGCAAGAAAAAACTATTAATGCATACATTCTTCAGGGACATAATGAGGCTGAATTAGATACAAGTTTTGATACTTACATGGAAAATGAAAACTATAAAACAAGCAAGGTTAACTTGCTAACTCAGGAATGGAATCCTCAGAGTGGAGATATATTGCTCATAGGATCGCCTCAAAAAGATTTGACAGATGACGAATATAGTAAAATCAAAAAGTTTGTTGATAATGGCGGAAAAGTAATGTATTTGGCCAACTTGCTAGAAAATGATATACCTAACTTCAGAAAGCTTTTAAATTATTTTGGAGTAGATTTAAGCAAAAGCTTGATAATTGAAAGTGACCAGAATCATATAATTAGTCAGCCATATATATTGGTTCCTGTACAGCAGAGCCATGATATCACTAGTAATTTAGGCAGTGAAACTTTGATACTTCCTCAATGTCAGCCTATTACTACAATAAAAGAGAAAAAGGATACTGTTAAGGTGGAATCCATACTAAAGACCAGCGATTCTTCTTATTCAAAAGTTAACTTACAAAGCAGTACTATTGAGAAGGAAAAAGATGATTTAACTGGACCTTTCGATGTAGCTGTAGCTTCAACAAATACAGTAAGCAGCACTGATTCAAGCAAAAATTCGCAATTAGTTCTTATATCCTCTGGTATAAGCAGCATGTTTAATTCAAGTGTATTAGCTGAAAGCAATGGAGGAAATACAGACTTATTCATGAATAGTATGAATTGGCTGGCTGAAAAGAAAGCTACTTCAAATGTAAGAGCTAAGGATTTACAGACAGAATCATTAACTATAAGCGAGAATCAAAATGTGATCATGGCAGGAGTATTAATAGTTTTAATACCAGCCTTAGCAATAGCAGCAGGAGTAGGTGTGTGGCTTAGGAGGAGACATCTATGAGAAAAAAGAAAAACATAATAGCATTAGTGGTTGGACTGGTAATATTAGTGGGATGCTATGCTTTTCTTGCAACAAGACCTAAAAAACAAAACACTGCCACTAATAGCACCGATTCTACCAAAGCTCTTCAGGTACTTAAGATAGATGCTAGTAGTATAAAGAAAATAGAAGTTAAAGCTCCTAAAGGTAACATAACTTTGGATTACAGCGGTGGAAAATGGAAGGTTGATGGAGTTAATAGTAAAATAAATCAGGACACAGTAGATGCTATGGCTGCTACTGTAATAAATCTTACATCAACTAAGCTTGTGGAAAAAAATGCATCAGATTTAAGTAAGTATGGATTAAGCAATCCAGCTATCACTGCTACAGTTTATTTAAATGATAATTCGAAGAAAATTCTTCTTGTAGGAGATGGAGTAATTGGCGGAAGTGAAAATTATGTAAAACTACAGGATAGCAACGATGTTTATACTGCTAATGTTGAAAGTTATTTAAATGTAACAATAAATGATTTATTGGATAAGACTTTACCTTCCATTGACACTAGCAATATCACTGATGTGGTATATGAAAAAGATGGCAAGAAAGCAGAGATCAAGAAGAGGGAAAGCGATGGGAATATTCAATATGACTCCCTTACTTATGTACTATATAATTATTATAGTTATCCTACAGGAGTAAGTGCAGATTCGCTGAGCAAAGCTATGCAGAATATAAGCAGCATATCAGCTAGTGATATAGTGGAAGAGAATGCTAAAGATTTATCTAAGTATGGCTTAGATAAACCCAAACTTCATATAGCAGTGAAAGATTCTAATAATCAGACCCTAGATTTAATGATGGGAAATGACAAGGACAGCAGTATGGTTTATTTCAAACTTGCAGGTTCCAACACTGTTTATGATGGAGATAAGAGTTCCTTTGATTCGCTTTACAAATTAGATTTCAATACTTTGTTAGATAAATTTGTGTTTATAGTAAATATTGATAATGTAGATAGTGTACAAATTACAGCACCTTCCAAAAACTATGATATAAATATTAAGCATACAACTAAAACTTCTAATGGAAGCACTAGCACTGATAATTCTGCAGAAATCAATGGCAAGGCTATAGCAAAGGATGATTTTACGCAAATATATCAAGATATAATAGGTCTTAGCTTAGATACGGATACTGACAAGAAAGTACCTGAAAAGCCTGAAATAACCATGACATTTAATTTAAATGCAGGCAATAGTAAAAAGTTTACAGTTACTTATACACCATATAATGATGATTTTTATAGCATATATATAAATGGTCAATCATCATTTATAATATCAAAATCAAAATTAGATCAGTTATTTAAAGTACTTGGTAACATAAAATAATCATGAAATAGAGGCATGTTCTTAGATATATACTAGGAACATGCCTCTATTTTATTTATAATGGGGCTCTAAATAGGTTGAGCCGTCTAAAGGTATTAATACTTGAAGAGGAGGTCTTCCTCCTAAAAGTCCTACAGCATATACTGTATATATTTTACCTGGAGCTAATTTAATATTAGGCACAATTAAGACAACTTTATCAGTGCCTGCAGCTCTTAGCTGAAAAGTATAAGTACTTGGAACTAAAGGAATATATCCGGTGACTTCTTTATATTCCACATTTTTAAATAGTTTTTTCCCATCCGGTGAAGTTAAATCTACCGCTGGTGCATTTGGAGAAAGATGAACAAGTCTTATCATGGCATGACTTTGAGCTTTAGTGGGTAATGGTTCCATTATTGGCATTAATGAAATCTTATCATCTGTGCCTATCACGGCTAAAGTGTATATAGAATTAGGGGATATGTTAATTCTTGTACTAATTAAAGGATTAGTATTTTTCCCAGCGGTATACACTGTTACCTCATAATAACCGCCGGATCTCTTAAAATAGTTCGTAAAGTACTGATATCGTAGATTAGGAACTAAAAGTTTTCCGTTAATATAAACATCCACAGGAGCCGTTCCGGGGGATGCATGTAAAAATCTAAAATAAGATTCATTTATTGGGGCTCTAAAATTTGATTCGTATGAAGAATAATACATACCATCATCCTTTCACAATAATACATTATCATAATATGCATTAAGAAGTGTTTAGTTGACTAATATATAAAATTTATATATCAGCATATTTTTAAAGCACATTAGGACTGGGAACTTAATAAAATGATTAAGAGGTGGTGGAGCATTATGGATTATAGAGATCTTATAGCAGGAGTAGATGTTCAAATTCCTTTAAAAGATGGAAGATTTGTTAAAGCTATAAATTTTGATAATGCTGCAACTACTCCCCCATTTATATCTGTGGTGGAGTCTGTAGTGGAATTTTCTAAATGGTATTCTTCAATACATCGAGGAGTAGGATATAAATCAAAATTTTGTTCAGAGTTCTATGAAGATGCAAGAGAAAGAGTATTAAAATTTGTAGGAGCTGGAAGAAAAAATACAGTTATTTTTGTAAAGAACTCTACAGAAGCTTTAAATAAACTTTCTTATAGGTTAATTAAAGATAAAGATTGGGTAGTGTTATCAACATTTATGGAACATCATTCTAATGATTTGCCTTGGAGAGATAAATGCATAGTTGATTATATTGATATAGATGAAGAAGGAAAGCTTTTAAAGGAAGATTTAATTAAGAAACTGGAAAAGCATAAGGGAAAGGTAAAATTTGTAACTGTAACCGGAGCATCCAATGTTACTGGATATGTAAATGATATAGATTATATAGCGGAAATAGTCCACAAAAATGGGGCTAAACTTATTGTTGATGGTGCTCAATTAGCGGGACATAAAGGTATTAATATGAAAAGTGATGAGGATATACATCATATTGATTACTTGGTGTTTTCTGCCCATAAGATGTATGCTCCTTTTGGAATTGGAGCAATAGTAGGACCAAAGGAAAGCTTTGAGCATGGTGATCCTGAATATAAGGGTGGAGGTACAGTAGATTTAGTCACAAAGGATAGCGTAACCTGGGATGAGCCGCCTTATAAAGAAGAGGCTGGTACACCTAATATCATGGGAGTATCAGCATTGGTAGCAGCAATGGAACAACTAAGCTATATAGGAATGAATAATATAGAAAGCTATGAAAATATAATTTCGGAATATACGCTTGAAAGGCTGAAAAAGTTGCCTTATGTAACTATATACGGTCATTATGATAACAATACAAAAAAGGTAGGAATAATAACCTTTAATATTAATAATATGTATCATCAAAGTGTAGCTAAATTATTATCAGAAAACTATGGAATAGCTCTTAGAGATGGATGTTTTTGTGCTCAGCCATATATGCAGAGACTTCTTGGGATGAGTACTAATACTGAGGATATAAATCAATATTTAAAAAGCTATGAAAAGCCTGGAGCCATAAGAATAAGCTTTGGATTGTACAATAATATTCTTGAAGTAGATTACTTTATTAATTCATTAAATAATATCTATCAAAATTATAAGAGAGGGCTTTCCTAAGCCCTCCCTTATTTTAACATCCATTTCAGAAATTTAACAGAATTATCTTTGTTTGTGGTATTAACAATTATAGCTACGACTTTATCTTTATAATCATAGTTAATGGAATTAAATGAACTTGAAAAATCATTGGCATCAATTCCGTAAGGCTTAGTGATTTTTCCTTTATCTGAATCATTAGTTGCCTCAATAAAATTAAGCTTTGATAAATCTTTATCGTTTTTTAAATCACTTAAATCTAAAAGAGAGCCAAGTTTTGCATAATTATTGAAATCACTTTTTGAAAGCACAAGTATATCTATGTCTTTGGCAGCAATCCTAGCAGTTAAGGCTTGATCAGCATTGTAAGAATTAGAATCATCACCCTTTTGGAGAAAAGTAATAGTGATTTCACTCTTTTTATTATTAGGAAGAAGTGAAGCATTAGCTTTTTTATTGTAGTCTGAGAGCTTGCTATTATCAACATAATCTCCAAGTAATGTGATGCTTGCATAAGTACTTTTTCTAGTCACTAAAGTTGACACGAAGCTTCCTACCATGGCTACTATCACTATAGTAACAATAATATGGAACTTATAGTAATACCAAATATATTTAAGTTTTTCTTTTTTGTTCATATTAGCAGTGTTTTCTTTAAAAGTTTTTTTCTCCTCCATCCAAACCATCCTTTTTATGCATAAATTTTTTGCAGTGAAATAAAAATCCCCCAATATTATTATAATTAAATATTGAGGAATAATAAACCCTTTACATTATTATTTTTTACTTGAATAATTTTTAACAGCCAATTATAAGATTACTTTTATCAATGCAGAAATAGTTAGGAAGATTAATGCTGTTATTATCACTTATCAAAGGCTTAATATAAGATAAGGCATCTTCATTAATAAAATTCCCTCTGTCATTTATCCAATTTGCAGGAAAGTATTTCACTTTATTACATACATTATTTACGTCGGTAAGAGCAAATTTAATTTCATAAGGATCATCACTTAATCTTTTCATATATACCATGGAGCCAGTGCTTCCTTCTGAAGCATAATTAACTGCGGATACTCCGGCCTTAAAAGCTTCTTCTACATCAGTGGAAGAGGAGATATGCATACCGCATCGCTGCAGCACTCCTAACTCTAAACTTTTAACTCTTCTAGTTATTTTATGCTTTTTAATTAATGAGGATAAAAAGCTTGCAGCGCCGCCTAGTTGAGCATGACCAAATTTATCGTGCTGAATAGCAGAGTTCATTTGAGCTACAAAGTTTCCGTTAGCATCTTTTATTCCCTCAGATACAACCACATATACATGCTTCTTTTCTTTATATTTTTTTTCTATATCCTGAAGGAAATTATCTATATTAAAAGCTTTTTCAGGCAGGTATAAGTAGTCAACCACATTTTCATCATTAATTTGTGCCATAGCGGCACTAGCTGAAAGCCAACCCGTATCTCTTCCCATGGTTTCTAATATAAAAACCCCATTATCAGAATATACGGAGGAATCTAGATAAGTCTCTAGCACAGACATAGCAATGAATTTAGCGGCACTGCCGTAGCCTGGACAATGATCGGTTATCATAAGATCGTTATCTATGGTTTTAGGAATTCCTATTATGTTTTTGGATATGGAATGCTCTTTAGCATAACTGCTGAGTTTGCTAACAGTATCCATGGAATCATTACCGCCAATATAAAAGAAATCATCTATGTCAAATTTGTCCATTATGGTAAAAAATTTATCATATTCTTCATTATTATCGCTAATATTTTTTAATTTATATCTGCAAGAACCTAATGCAGAGGCTGGGGTATATTTTAATCTGTCTATATCGCTGCCTGAAAGTTGTGAGAGCTCAGTTATTTTTTCATTTAGTATTCCTTCTATACCATTTAATCCACCATAAACTTTATCATAATATTTACTTTCACTAGCCTGTGATATTACTCCGCATAAACTTGAATTGATAACTGGAGTAGGACCGCCAGATTGTGCAACTATACATTTTTTCATTTATATGCCTCCTAATTAAAATAATCACCTTATATATTATATACTAATAAAATAAAAAGTATAGTACATTTAACAAAAAATAATACATTTAGGCTACATATTTCTTGAAAACAATATCATTAAGCTATACATTTTACGTGGCAGAAAAGCTTAAAATGTAAAATGTTGAATATAGTTTTAAAATAGGACTTAAAATCTTTAAATATAGGTCATTAAAGCAGTTTACTGTAATATATTTTTATAGTAGTCATATTTTAAGGAGTGAGCATCTGTGCATTTAAATTTTCTTATTATGATAGCTTTAGCACTATCCTTTGATGCCTTCGGTGTAGCATTAAGCTTAGGATTAAATTCAAAAATAAATAGCGTTAATAAAATAGCTTTTTGCTTTTCTTTTGGATATTTTCAATTTTTATTTTCATATCTTGGATGTTATTTTGGAATAATATTTAATAAATACTTTTTAGCACTTCCTAAACTTATAGGTGGTGGTATAGTTTTTTGGGTTGGGGTTATGATGATAAAAGATGGACTTCAAGAAAAAGGCAATAAATTCATAATAGCTACTAAAATGTACATAATACTTGGTGCTTCTGTAAGCGTGGATGCTTTAATAATAGGATTTACAACATTCAACAGCATAAGGTCTCATGAAATAATATTGTTTTCTACGCTAACTATAGGTTTTATAACAATGCTTATGACAGCTTTAGCGTTTATAGTGTCAAAAAAATTAAAAAATATTCCCATACTATCGTCTTATGCTGACTATCTAGGAGGATTAATTCTAATTGCTTTTGGCTTAAAAATGATGTTTATATAATGTAACTCATTTATAATAAATGCCATAATTTATTACTATGTGAAAGTTTCTGTGCTATAATGTACTAAAGGAAACTTTCGTTTATCAAATATATTAAGGTGATGGTTATGGGACGATATAATCTTCTAAAAGAAAAAAATATAAAGATAACATCTGCTAGAAAGGTAATATTAAATATACTTGAGGAAGCAGATGAAGCTGTAAGCGCTGAATATGTTTATGAGAAATGTACAGAAATAGGAGATAATATAAATTTATCTACAGTTTATCGAACTTTGGAGACTTTTGAGGAAAAGGGAATTGTTAAAAAGTTTAATCTGGGAGATGATCGTTACAGCTATTCTATAAGTCACGACGAGCATAAACATATAGTGGAGTGCAACATGTGTCATAAATGTGTAGAGGTAGAATGCCCAATTCAGGTATTTGAAGAAATTATAAAAAATAAAACAGGTTTTACTATAATGGAACATGATTTTCATATAAAAGGAATATGTAAGCAATGCAGAGATAAACTATTAAAATAGCAAGGTTGAAAATATAAAGAAAAAGGAGAAATGTTAATGGATTTTTCGTCTATAGTATTAATGGAAAAAGATAAAGATACAGGCATACTTACAAAAGAATTAGGAAGTTACAAAGTAGATGAGGGAGCAGAACACATAACAAGAGCATTTTGCCATGCTGGAATTGTAAATGTTATTTTTGATACAGCAAGAGATGTGGAAGATTGGGAGTATTCAGCTATATGCGACGAATTTAATGAAGAAGTATTCACGGATGAAGGCTTTGCTATAGAATTTATGGAAGACGAATATAATCCTACATGGCTTATAACCTTTTCCTTTGATGAAGACTACGATGTGGTACAGGATAAAATATCTGTATTGTGCAGTATCCTTAATGAAGAATTCAGCAGAGTCTTTGAAGATATAAAATCAAAGCAGGATGAATATACAGAATAAATATATCAATTAGCGTAAGGAGTGTAATTTGTATGGCAGAAGTAAAGAAAATAAAACTAAGACAGGAGATTAAGGCAGAAGATACTTGGAATGTAGAAGCAATATATGAAAGTAATGCTGACTGGGAAAAGGACTTAGAAAACCTTAAAGCAGTGGCAGCAAGCATAAAAGATTTTTCTGGTAAGCTTTCTGATTCTAAAAAGCTATTGGAGTACTTTAAGGAAAGTGAAATAATTTCAAGAAAAGCGGAAAAGCTGTTTATATATGCACATCTTAGAAGTGATGAAGATACTGCTAATGCAGAATATCAGGCTATGAGGGATAAAATAGATAGTTATCTTCCAGAGATAAGAAGCTATGAAGCCTTTTTTGTACCAGAAATATTAAGCTTGCCTGAAGCATATATTGGAGAGGCTATAAAGCAGCAGCCAGAGCTTGAGATGTATAAATTCTTACTGGATGATGTATTGAAGATGAAGCCTCATACATTATCAAGAGCTGAAGAAGAATTATTAGCTTCTGTTTCTGATTGCTTGGATGCTCCAGAAAATATATTTGGCAGGTTATCTAATGCTGACATGACTTTTCCTGTTATTGAGGATGAAGGCGGCAATAAGGTAGAACTTACAGAAGTAAATTATATGGCTTTTATAAAAAGTAAAAAAAGAGAAGTTAGAGAAAATGCTTTCAAGGCTCTTTTTGGAACCTATGAAAATTATAAGAATACTTTTGCTGCAACTCTTACTTCTTCCGTTAAAAACTTTGTATTTAAGTCTAAGACTAAAAAATATCAAAGCTCCTTGGAGAGCTCTTTGAAGCCTAACAATATACCAGTAGAAGTTTATGAGAAGGCTTTGGAGACCATAGATAAAAATATATCGGTTTTACATAGATATGTAAGCATAAAGAAGAAATTGCTTGGACTTGATGAAATACATATGTATGATTTGTATGTTCCTATCGTAGAGGTAGAAAGCGAACATATAGAATTTGAAGAAGCTGTAAATATGGCTGTAAAAGGGATTGCGCCTCTTGGAGAAGAATATTTGAATATATTCCAAGAAGGAATTAACAGCAGATGGATAGATAAGTATGAGAATAAAGGAAAGAGAGGCGGGGCATATTCTTGGGGGTCCTATGATACAATGCCTTATGTTCTTCTTAATTATAATTATGAATTAAGCGATGTATCCACATTAGTGCATGAAATGGGACATTCCATACATTCCTATTATTCAAGAAAAACTCAGCCTTATATTTATGCTGACTATACATTATTTTGTGCAGAAGTAGCCTCTACTACAAATGAAGCTCTGCTCATAAATTATCTTATAGATAATGAAAAAGATAAAAATAAGAAAAAGTATCTTATAAATCAACAGCTTGAGCAGATCAGGACAACAGTATTTAGGCAGCTTATGTTCGCTGAATTTGAGAAGATAACTCATGAGAGTATAGAAGCAGGAAATCCTTTAACAGCAGTTAATCTTTGTGATATATGGCATAAATTAAATAAAAAGTACTTTGGGCCAGAAATGATAGTTGATAAAGAGATAGATATGGAGTGGGCAAGAATACCTCATTTTTATTCAGATTTCTACGTATATCAATATGCCACTGGATATGCAGCTGCCACATCCTTTGCTAAATCAATTTTAAGCTTAGGAGATGCAGGGGTAGATAAGTATAAAGGTTTCTTAAAAAGCGGAGGAAGCGATTATCCAATAAACATACTAAAGAATGCTGGTGTAGATATGACTACTTCTAAGCCTCTTGAAGATACACTTGCAAGATTTAGTGAGTTATTAGACTTACTTGAAGAAAAATAAGTTTCATAAATAAATTTTGAAATGTGGATATCTATAATCATAATAGGAATATCTGAAATAATAATATTTTTGCCTTTCAGATATTTTGAAAGATGTAGATATCCTTTTATTATTATATTCAATAGTAAAATTAAATTTGTCCAGTTAATTAATATTTCTTGCGAATATTATGTTAGAGTGTAGATGTTGATATTACACAGTATTTCTATATTATACAATATATTTTAAATTTTATTTTAAAATAATTAATAAACATAGGTAAATAGTTAAAAATTTGTTCTAAAAAGATGAAATGTAGTCCTTTTGATAGTATAATATAAGTCGTAGTAATTTTTTTGAGGTGTTTTTATGAGATTTGAATTTATAAATAGGGTAGTGAGCGGTGAAGTTTTAGGTAAAAGCATATTGACCAGCGACGGAAGAGTGCTTCTAAGAGCCGGGGTTACTCTGACTAGCGAATATATTTTAAAATTAAGAGAGCTTGGTATAACCTATGTTTACATAGAAGATGATAGATTATCAGATGTACCAAGTGAAGATGAAAAATTAGTAGAACTGAAAAAATCGGCTATAAAAAATATGGATATAATAATGAAAAATGTTAATAATTACAATAAAAGGCAGTTAAAGGAAGCTGTGAAAAAAATAGAGGAATTAGTGGACTATGTTATAGAATCATCAGATTTGGGTAAGTATATGGCAGATATAAAAACTCATGATAATTATACTTATCTTCATAGTGTAGATACAGGAATAATGGCTATATTTATGGGGACGGAGATGAAATATAGCGAAGATAAATTAAAAAAATTAGGATTAGGCGGAATATTGCATGATATTGGTAAGTTAAAAATCAGCAACAGCATTATAAACAAACCAGGTAAGCTTACAGAGGAAGAATATGAACAAATGAAGAATCACCCAATATTTGGAGCGGATATATTAAAGAGCAACTATAGAATACCTGAAGAGGTCATAGACATTGCTATGCAGCACCATGAAAGAGTGGATGGCTATGGATATCCTAGGGGACTAGATAAGGATAACATAAATAAGATGGCCAATATAGTAAGTCTATGTGATGTATATGATGCAGTGGTGAATGACAGGAGCTATAGAAAAAAATTAAAGCCTTATGATGCATATGAATTAATAATAGCTGCCAGCGAAGTTATGTTTTACCAAGATGTAGTTCTGGCATTTAAAAATACTTTTGGAGTTTATCCGTTAGGAAGCTGTTTAAAATTGTCTAATGGCATTGAAGGGTATGTAATTAAACAGAACAAAGGATTTCCAGATAAACCAGTGATAAGAGTGCTTTATGACAAGGAAACTAAAAAGCCTATTCCATTTTATGAAATTAATTTGTCTGAAAGCAGAGAAGTGGTGGTAGATAATATAATATAGGTGGTGAAGTATGTCAAATAAACTTGAAAAAGAACTGGTGAATTACATATTAAGCACTGGGCTATTTAAACTTGATGAGTTAAGCAGAGATACTTCAGGAAATTCTATTTGGATGCTTCAATCCTCTGATTCTAATAAGTTTGATGAAATTGCAGTGTTTTTAACAGAAAAAAATTATATTTATGGCAGAGATAAAGCGATCGATTATGTTAGCTCCAGATATATAGGAGAAAAAGGTATAAGATTAAGCTTTGTGGTAATAAGTGAAGCAGATATAAATAAAAATGAATTAATGGTATATCCCGCTGGATACATAATTGGAAGTTCTATTATAGTTGTTAATCCAAGAGAATTAAAGATAACATATAGCTACGGAGAAGGATATGCTGCTGCTGTAATCAATTATTATATTAAAAATAAAAACATAGAGAAAGAGGCCACAGGATTTTTTAAGGTACCTGTTACCAACATATTAATAATAACTAATATACTTGTGTTCGCTATTATGGTGCTAAGCAGTGGCAATATTGTAAACAGTTTATTTAGCATTGACAATGAGACGCTGCTGAACTTTGGAGCGCTCTATGGACCCTATGTAAGAGCAGGACAGTATCATAGAATTATTAGTTCAATGTTTTTACATGCAAATTTAATTCATCTTTTGCTGAACATGTATGCGTTAAAGATAATAGGAACTTTAGTTGAAAACATATATAAGAGTAAAAAATTTTCTATTATTTACGCAGTGTCTGGAATATATGGAGCCATTGGAAGTCTGATTTTTTCTAATAGTATATCTGTTGGAGCTTCTGGAGCCATTTTTGGTCTTTTAGGTGCAGCTTTTGTTTATGCTTTTATGATGAGAAAAAAAATAGGAAGAGCTTTTATTAATGAAATTTTTAAAGCTATAGTTATTAATCTATTAATAGGATTATCCGTAAGCAATATAGATAATGCTGCTCATATAGGAGGGCTTATAGGCGGGATGCTTATAGCTATATTTTTTGAACTTAGAAGATCTGGGAAATAAAAGGATTGCCATCTTATCAGGCAATCCTTTTAATGAGTACAATATAAACTTAGAAATATTTTAGTCGCAATTATAAACTGCTGCTGGGGAAATTATTTCTTTAAGTTCTTCAAAATATAGAGTCTCTTTTTTCAATAATTTTTCAGCCATAATTTTTAGCAAGGCTTCATTAGATTTTAATAATTGTAATGTATCCTCATATAGTGCGGACACAATGTTTTTACATTCTTCTACTAGTTCGTTAGGAGAAGGTGAAATGAAATTCTTCAATTCATTTAAATTAAGCAGTCCTAAGCTTTCGCCCATTCCGTATTGAGTAACCATCTTTGTTACTAAGTTTGTGGAATGCTGCAGGTCTCCATATGCACCAGTAGTTATTTTATCCTTACCAAGTGTAAGTTCTTCTGCAGCACGGCCGCCTAGCATTACCATTATCCTTCTTCTTAAATAATCTAAGTCGTGATACATTAAATCTTCTGGTATGCTCATGGTATAGCCGCCAGCACCTTTGGTACTTGGGATTATAGTCACTTTTGACACTTTTTCATTTGGAAGCTTTAATAAAGATACTAAAGCATGTCCACATTCATGATAAGAAGTTATTAGCAAGTCTTTTTCTTTTATATGTCCTCTATCGATTTTCTCATGCCCTGCTACTACTATAGAAAAAGCTTTATCCATGTATTCTGAAGTTATAAATGGACTCATATCTTTGCATGCTAATATAGCAGCTTCATTAACTAGACTTTCAATTTTAGCTCCAGAGAAATATGCTGTGGAATGTGCCCAATCCTTTACATCTATATCTTTTACGGGTTTGTTTTTCAGGTGTAGATTTAATATTTTTTCTCTAGCACTTACATCTGGGAGAGTTACTTCTATGTGTCTATCGAATCTTCCTGGTCTTAAAAGAGCGGAATCCAGCATATCTAGCCTATTTGTAGCTGCAATAACCACTATTCCTTCACTTTCATTAAAGCCGGACATCTCTGTAAGGAGTGCATTTAAGGTCTGATCACGTTCATCATTACCTCCAGACCTTCCAGAATCTCTCTTTTTGCCTATAGCATCAATTTCATCTATAAAAATTACCGCTTTTCCATGACTTCTTGCTTTTTTGAATAAATTTCTTATCCTGCCTGCTCCAACTCCAACGTATACCTGAACGAAATCAGATCCGGACATTGCGAAAAATGGAACACCGGCTTCCCCTGCAACGGCCTTTGCAAGAAGAGTTTTCCCTGTGCCTGGTTCACCATAAAGTATTATTCCTTTTGGCATTCTAGCTCCGTAGACAGAATATTTTTCTGGATTTTTAAGAAAATCCACTATATCTTTTACACTTTCTTTAGCTTCTTCATTTCCTGCTACTTTGTCAAAAGTATATTTTGTTCTGCTGCCAGCAGAAACATCAACGGTATCAACGACCCCAAGCTTATTGGAAGATAATTTTGATGTCTTTATTAAAATAAACAGAACCGAAATTAAAGATAAACCCATAACGAGAGATAAAGCTATCTCTGGAAGGCTGTAATCAGAATTCTCATCAACATTTATCCCGTCACTTAGAAGGCTTTGCTTGAAATCGCTGCTTCTAGGGTTATCAGTTGAATATATTGTACCATCCTTCAATTTTACTTTTATTTTTGAAGTATCTGTTAAATATACAGTAGCTACATTCTTATTTTCTACATCTGTTTGAAAAGCTGAATAACTTTCAGATTTATTAGAAGCAAAGGCTAAATTATAAATTACTAAGAAGGTCATAGCTACTATAGCTATTATTGCAGGAATAAATATATGTTTCTTTTTTAATCTATTCATATGTTCGACTTCCTTTCTTATGAAGAATTTTAAATGTTTTTATCCTATTTAAATACCTAATTATTATTAGATTTACATACAATGAATGAAAATTCCGAAAATTACAACTATAACTAATTTAACTACAAGCATCACGTTTAGATAATTTAATTCTGCTTACTTTATCTATTATAAATATTTTTAATAGCTTGTCTAATGATATTCATAAAATTTGTTATAGTAATTTATGGTACTATGGTATAATTACAGATATAATTATGGATTGAATAAAAAGGCTATGTTTTAAAAAAATGTGAAATCAACACTGATTTAAAACAGAACCAATTAAAAAAATGAGAAAAGGTTTAAATAAGTGTTTCTGGGGGGATATACTAAGTGAATATTAGTGAAGTAAACTTAAGATTTACAACAAAAGACATAATGTCTATAATAGAAGATTTTGTTGAAGTTTCTGGATTAACAATTGAAGCTGTGACCATCGGTAAAAACATTGAAATCAAGGGAAGATATAAAAAAATTATCAATATAAATTTTAAAGGGGTAGTTTCTTTAGTAGGAGTAACAGAATCAAGTGTGGAATTAAAATTAATAAGTTTTTCTGTTTTAAAATTACCCATTTTTAAATGGATAACAAATATAGTACTCAAAAAGGTTTTAAAAGAGCTAAGTGATATAGGCATTAATTATAAAGATGGCTTGGTAGTACTTAAGATAAATGACCTGCTTAAGCTGTCACCGATAAAATTAGGAGTAAAACTGAAAGCTTTAAAACTTGAATTGAATTCAGTTATCATAGAGGCTGTAGACATAAATATAGGAATGAAAAATAATGTCGCAGAAGATAAAACTGAAAAAGAAGAAGTGGTTAAACAAGCAGTTATGTGTAAAAGCGATAAATATTCACAAGTAAGAAGGAGAATTAAGGAAAAGATTCCGTCAAAGTTTAATGATATTACTCCTTATATAATGATAATGCCTGATTTAGCAGCACTTTTAGTAAGGCTTTATAAAGATTCCAGAGTACCTTTCAAAACGAAAGCTATATGCGCAGGGGCTTTTGCCTATGCAGTATCTCCCTTTGATATAGTTCCTGATTTTATACCTGTTGTAGGAGAAATGGACGATTTTGGAGTGGTTTTTTATGCCTTAAATAAAATATTGAACGATGTACCTGAAGACATAATAATAGAGAATTGGCAAGGAAGAGAGGATATAATTAAGATTATACGAGGTGGAGTGAATTACATAAATAATATAACTAGTAAAAACAAGCTTTCTGCTGTATTTAAAATAGCAAAGGATAAAATTAAAAATAGAAAAAAGAGTAGAGAAATAAAAGCAATTGAAAAGGAGAAAAATTAGATGCCTAAAAAAGTATATGCAATAAAAGAAGGCTTTGATTTTAATAAGAATGAAAAAATTATAGATACGATAACATATAGCTGGAGTGAATGCGAGAAATATATAAAAGGAGTAAAGGGGGCTAAATATAAAAGCTTTGAAAATATAGAAGCTGCCCGAAAATATTTAAGTGAAGGTAATAATTCTCTAAAAAAGGGAAAAGATCAATATCCTATGGATTGCTTACATATATATGTAGATGGCAGCTATAATTCAAGCAGTGAAAAATATGCATATGGATTGGTGGCTGTGAGAAATGAAGTAATAGAATATATAGAAGCAAATTCATCAATAGATAACTCTCAAAAAAGTATTAGACAGATAGCTGGAGAATTGGAGGCAGCCGTAAAAGCAGTGGAGTATGCTCTAGGTAAGGGAGATAAAAAAGTAGTCATATTTCATGATTATGAGGGAGTATGCCATCATGCAACAGGATTTTGGGATAGGAAAGAAAAATCATCCGAGGAGTACTATAATAAAATGCAAAGTTTATTTAAACAAGGCATTGAAGTTATATTTGTTAAGGTAGACAGCCATACCGGAGATTTTTTTAATGAACTTGTTGATGAGGAATGCAAAGAAAAACTATCAATAAAGTCTGATAAAGTTGTTTCAAAGTGGCTTAGTACTAATATTGTAAAAGTTGCAAATGAAGAATTAAAAGCGCAAATATTGAAGATTGCACCGGATAGTTCTGAAAACATAGCAGTTGTTAATAATAGTTCTAATAATGTTTCTAATACTATAGATGAATCTCATAGCTATATGATAGAAAAATTTAAGTCTCTAGTTGAGGAATATAAAAGTTTCTCTAAATCAAAAGAACAAATATTATCAGAACTTATTGAAAAAGAACAAATAGAGTTTATTAAATATCTTTTAAATCTTATTTAGTGCATAATAAAAAATTAATTCCTACTATAGATATAGTAGGAAAAAATACCATGTTTAAAATTATGGATAATGGCACATTCTAATTAATAGATACAGTTAGTTATTTTCGAAATAAATTTAAAGGAGTGTGTGATATATGAAAGGCTTTATTAGTGGTATAACTACCGGAGCAATTATAGGAGCTGCAGTTGGTGTAATGATGGTTCCGGAACTGGACAGATCAACAAGAAAAAAAATCAAAAGATTTGATAGGATGCTTATGAATGTGGCTGGAGACATGTACAATCCAATCAAGAAGGCTATGTTTTAAATCAGAACTATTAAGAAAAATAAATTCTTTTAAATATTGTTAAAAAGTAGCTAAAAACATTGTTGTATTAACAAATTTTACAAAAAATATTTTTGATTTTTACATTAGTGAGCTAGATTTCTATTTTCAAATCTAGCTCTTTAATTTTTTATAGCAAAAATAAACCATTATATGGTAAAAAAATAAACAAAATGTAAGTGAATACATTTACTTGAATAAAAAAATGCGTTAAATTAAAAAAAAATTAAAAAATATAGGTGTTTTTTTAAAAAATATGGTATAATTAAAACAGTTTTGAGAAATGTTTAATGGAATTATATTAAAAAAATTTAACTTAAAATTCTATAAAAGGAAGAGTGATTATGGAAATATTATCTCTAGGGGAAAAGATAAAAAGAAGAAGGAAAGAACTTGGGATGACATTGAAAGATCTAGCTGGGGATAGAATTACCCCAGGGCAAATTTCTCTAGTTGAATCAGGAAAGTCAAATCCAAGTATGGATTTACTTGAGTATTTAGCTCTTACCCTTAAAACCACAGTAGAATATTTAATGGAATCTGAAGAATCGCAGGCGGAAAAGATTTGCTTGTACTATGAAAATATAGCCGAAGCGCATATATTGAATGATGATTTGATTTCAGGCGAAAACAATCTTGAAATCTGTTTATACTATGCAGAAAAATATAAACTTGAATATAGAAAAGCTAAAAACCTATATTTACTTGCAAAAACTCATGAAAAGAGGAAGGAATTTGCTGCTGCACAACAATTTTATCTTTCGGCTAATGTAATCTTTATAAAGAATAATAATTATGAAGAAATAGTAAATACGTTTTTGAATCTAGGCAAAATTACTTTTATATTAGAAGCATATCATTCTTCTAATAGTTATTTTCAGCAAGCAGAAAAAGTATTTATTGACAATGACATTGGAAATGATTTTTTAATAGCTGAAATATATTATAATATGGCTAAAACATATTTTAAGCTAGATAATATAGATAAAGCTATGAACTATGCCTTTTTATCAAAGGAAAAGTTTGAAGCGTTGAACAACAAGAAAGAATATGCTAAAACTCTAATGCTTCTTTCGGATGAGTATAATAAAAAAGGTGATATTTTAAGTGCTATAAAGTATTCTAAAAAAACATTAGCTATATACAAAGAGATAGACGGGTTAAATGATGTGGCTGAGATAGAGAACAGCCTTGGAAAATTATTCTATGAGTTTGAAAATTTTGAGGAATCCTTTAAGCATCTTTATGTAGCTAAGAATTTAAGAGAAAAGAATGAAGATGGAAAACTTAATGATACTCTTATAAACATTTGTGAAAATTATATAAGGTTAAAAGACATAAGAAATTGTACAAAGATATTAGAAGAAATCCTTAGAAATATTAAAGATGGGGATAATGAAACTTTAATAGGATACTACCTATTAAAATATAGGGTTAGCATGCTTGAAGGTAATTTAAAAGAAGCTGAGAACATACTACTTATTGCTTTTAATTTTGCGAAAAACATTGATTGTTTAAAACAGGCAGCAGAAATTTCGATTATTTTAGGAAAGTTTTATATAGATAATAAAATGGACGCGATTGCCGCTAAACATTTAAATGAGGGCGTAGAATTGTTTAAACAAACAGGTATAATAAGCTAAAGTAAGTTCAAAGCTTAAATGTTGGATAGGTGGTATATTATGGAGATATTAACTACAGGTGAAAAAATTCGGCGAGCAAGAATATATAAGGGGCTTACATTAAAAGATATATGCGGAGATATGATTTCGGTTTCAAAATTAAGTTGTATAGAAAACAATAAAATTGAAGCTGAACCAGAAATACTTGAATCAATTTCTGAAAAGCTTGGCTTGGATTATGAATACCTTGTACAAGATATTCAATATCAGATAAAGAATAATATAGAAGAGTTAACAAAGACAAGCACTGATCAGCAATATGAGAGTGGAATATACTACAATTTAAGCTACTGCACAGAAAATGCATATTATGATCTAGCTTTTGAATTAGTTCATTTGCTTTTCGCATATTATAGAAAAAACAGCAGAATTGATAAGATTGAAGAGGTTCTTTCCATATATTTTCAGCTTAATAATAAATCTCATACAAGTCAGAATATAGTTACTTATAATGGAGATATGGGAGACTACTTTTATCTAAATGAAGAGTACGATCAAGCTATATACTATTATGATAACGCAATAAATATTTTGAATGAAAATAAGGAACTTTCTCAAGAATCCATAGCTATCTTGCTAAACAATAAAGTGAAATGTATGATTAAGCTGTTTCAATACGGTGATATAGAAGAATCAGCTGATTTGCTTAAGAATTACGCTGGTTTTGTTAAAAATGACATGAATAGAGCTGATATATATAAGACATTGGTTTTGGCGAAAATCAGCCAAAATGGTGAAACAGACAAGGGCTATGAAGAGCAGATATATATGCTGCTAAATGATAGCATAGAAGATATATGCGAAGCAAAACTCGAATTTGCTCAAGCTTTATTTTTAAGGAAAAGCACAGAAAAAGCCATGGAATATATTGAGTTTGGTATATCAAATTATCCTGCCAAGCTTAAAGAAAAGAAAGTAGCTTTTGTGCTTAACTGTGTAAATGAGCTTATAAATAATAATATATTGGAAGAGGCTAAAAAAATCTGTGATGATGCTCTTAATTATGCTATTATGCTGGACAATATAAATTATATTGAAAAGGCTTACTATTTTAAATCTACTATATTGCAAAAGATGGGTGACTATAATTCAGCAGAAATGTATATGAATTTATCAGTGGATGCACTTATGAAATACGGTAATAAAAAGGAACGATACTTAAGATATATGGAACTGGGTAATATGTACTATAAATTAGGACAACCAGCTGAATCAATTAAGTATTTTAATATTGCTATTAATGTGAAAAAAAAGTTATAATATAAGTGTACCGCATAGACTTAAGGGTAGTTTATGCGGTTTTTGCTCTAGTATTTTATAAAAAATGCTATATTTTAAGATAAGAATGATAACAGAGTCTAAAAATATAAGACTAATGGATTTTAAGAGGTGGTAAAATGGATATTGAAAAAATGACAATAAAGGTACAACAGGCACTTTCTGAAGCGCATGCAACAGCAGTAAGGTCTAATCATCAGCAGGTAGACATAATTCATTTATTTAGCGCTATCGTAAATGATGAAGACGGATTAGTTCCAAATGTACTAAGCAAAATGGGGAGAGATATAAAACTTATAAGGGAAGCTGTTAAAAAGAATATAGATAGAATGCCTAAAGTTTTGGGTGATGCTGCAGGAGCATCTGGAGTCTATGCAACAAGAAGAATAGAAGAAGTGCTTGTGAAGGCATCAGATATTGCTGAAGACTTTAAAGATTCATATATAAGTGTAGAACATGTTATGCTATCCATGATGGAAGTAGATAAAAAAGGAACAGTTGGTGAGATATTAAAACAATTTAATATTGAAAAAAATGATTTTTTGAATGCGCTTAGAGAAATAAGAGGAAATCAAAGGGTGGATTCTCAGGATCCGGAGGGTACATACGAGGCTTTAGTTAAATATGGGAGAAACCTGGTTGAGGATGCAAAAAAGCATAAATTAGATCCTGTAATAGGCAGAGATGAAGAAATAAGGAGAACAGTTAGAATACTTTCAAGGAGAACAAAAAATAATCCAGTGCTAATAGGTGAACCCGGAGTAGGAAAGACTGCTATTGTAGAAGGCTTAGCTGAAAGAATAGTTAGGGGAGATGTACCAGAAGGGCTAAAGGATAAAATAATTTTTTCTTTAGATATGGGGTCGCTTATTGCGGGAGCTAAGTTTAGAGGAGAGTTTGAAGAGAGACTTAAAGCTGTGCTAAAGGAAGTTGAAAGCAGCGAAGGGAAGATAATTTTATTTATAGACGAAATACACACTATAGTTGGTGCAGGTAAAACTGATGGTGCTATGGATGCTGGAAATATCATAAAGCCAATGCTGGCAAGAGGAGAATTGCACTGTATAGGAGCAACTACTTTCGATGAATATAGAAGATATATAGAAAAGGATAAAGCCTTGGAAAGAAGATTTCAGCCTGTAACGGTAGAAGAACCTTCCGTGGAAGATACCGTATCTATTTTAAGAGGATTAAAGGAAAGATTTGAGATTCACCATGGAGTTAGGATACACGATTCTGCCATAGTAGCTGCGGCAAAACTTTCTCATAGATATATAACTGACAGATTCTTACCAGATAAGGCTATTGATTTAATAGATGAAGCCGGAGCTATGATAAGATCTGAAATAGATAGTATGCCTGAAGAAATTGATGTAGTAAGAAGAAAAATATTTCAATTAGAAATAGAAAAAGAAGCTCTTACTAATGAAAAAGATATAGCATCTTTAGAAAGGCTTAAGTATTTAGAAAAGGAACTTGGAGATTTAAAAGAAAAGGACTCTGAAATGTCTGCTAAATACGAAAAAGAAAAATCCTATATTACGGATATTAGGGCGTTAAAAGAAAAGTTAGAGGAAGCTAGAGGGTTACTTGAAAAATATGAAAGAGAATATGAACTTAACAAAGTTGCTGAATACAAGTATGGAGTGATACCTCAGCTTGAAGAACAAATAGCAGAAAAAGAGAAGATAATGAAGGAAAATTCCAATGGAGCTCTCCTGAAAGAAGAAGTTACTGAAGAGGAAATTTCACAAATTGTAGCTAATTGGACAGGAATTCCTATAACTAATTTGGTAGAGAGTGAACGCCAAAAACTGTTAAGAATGGAAGAGGAGCTTTCTAAAAGAGTTATTGGTCAAGAATATGCAGTAACAGCTGTCACAAATTCTGTGATAAGGGCAAGAGCAGGACTCAAGGACAGTAAAAAGCCTATTGGATCATTTATATTTTTAGGACCTACTGGAGTGGGTAAAACAGAACTAGCAAAGACTTTAGCTAGAACATTATTTGATACAGAGGATAATATTGTTAGGATAGATATGTCAGAGTATATGGAAAAGTATTCTGTATCTAGACTTATCGGAGCGCCTCCTGGATATGTAGGATATGAAGAGGGAGGGCAGCTTACTGAAGCTGTCAGAAGAAATCCATATAGTGTTGTTCTTTTCGATGAAATAGAAAAGGCTCATGATGACGTATTTAATATATTTCTCCAAATCTTAGATGATGGAAGACTTACAGATAACAAAGGAAAGGTTGTTGATTTTAAAAACACTATAATAATAATGACCTCAAATCTTGGTAGCGAATATCTGCTTGAAAATAATGAAGAAGGAGAAATAAGCGAGGAAATAAGACAGCAGGTTATGGAGGAACTTAAGGATAGGTTTAAACCTGAGTTTTTAAATAGACTTGATGATGTAATATTGTTTAAACCTCTTGGAAGCAAGGAAATTAAAAAGATTATTGATATATTTGTAGAAGAATTTAAAGTAAGGCTGGAAGAAAAAAATATTCAACTGAAAATTTCTGATGAAGCAAAGGATATTATGGTAGAAGAAGGCTATGATCCTATATATGGAGCAAGGCCAATGAAAAGATATATTGAGAACACATTAGAAACGAGCATTGCTAGAAAGATAGTAGCGGGAGAAATATATGATGGATGTACAGTGTCTTTAGAGGTAGCAAAAGGAAATATAGAAATCCTAGTAGAAAAAAATTAATTATTTAAAACATAGCTATTATTAACTGTATTATAATTCAAATTAATTTGCATTATAATACAGTTTGTGTTAGAATATATATAGAAAAGGTTTTCTATAAGGAGGTATTGTAATGTCAATTTTAGTTTGTGGAGGAGCTGGCTATATAGGAAGTCACATGGTAGCAGAGCTTTTAGAAAATGGCAAAGAGGTTGTTATATTAGATAACTTTCAAAAAGGTCATAGAGATGCAGTAAAAGGCAAAAAAGTATATGAAGGTGATTTACGAGACAGAAAAATACTAGATAAAGTATTCACTGAAAATGATATAGAAGCAGTTATAGATTTCGCAGCAGATTCTTTAGTTGGTGAAAGTGTAACAGAGCCTCTTAAGTATTTTAATAACAATGTAGGTGGAACAATAAGCCTTTTAGAAGCTATGAGAGATCACGGCGTAAAGTATATAGTATTTTCATCAACTGCAGCAACTTACGGTGAACCAGAGAGAATTCCTATAGATGAAGAGGATAAAACTTTTCCAACTAATCCATATGGTGAATCAAAGCTTACAGTAGAAAAAATATTAAAATGGAGCGACAAAGCTTATGGAATAAAGTACACTGCACTAAGATATTTTAATGCAGCAGGGGCTCATCCAAGCGGAGAAATAGGAGAAGATCATAGACCAGAAACACATCTCATTCCTCTAATACTTCAGGTAGCATTAGGAAAAAGAGATAAGATAATGATCTTTGGAAATGATTATGATACAGAAGATGGAACTTGTGTAAGAGATTATGTTCATGTGATGGATTTAGCTAACGCTCACCTTCTAGCATTAGATAGATTAAAAAATGGTGGAGATAGTGCAATTTTTAATCTTGGTAATGGAAAAGGATTTTCCAATATGCAGATGGTAGAAGCTGTTAGAAAAGTTACAGGAGTAAATATTAAAGCAGAAATGGCTCCAAGGAGAGCTGGAGATCCAGCTACCTTAATTGCTTCCTCAGAAAAGGCAATCAAAGAATTAAATTGGAAACCAAAGTACAACTCATTAGAACAAATTATTGAAACTGCATGGAAGTGGCACCAAGCACATCCAAATGGATATGAAAAATAAAACAGTGTTAACTAGCAATTAAAATCGGCTCGGCTAATAGCATTAAAAATATTGATGCTATTGGACGAGTTTTTTTAACATCTAGATAACTAGCATTCTAGATGTACTGGTATCAAGGCATCAGCTAAAATTATATGGATTTTAGTATTTAAGAATAAATTACCACTATAATTATAAAAAATAAACAGAAACTATATGTGGTGATGTAAAATGGGGAAAAAAATAAAAGTGGCATTTATATTAATTACTGTAATTTTGATTGGGTGGAGAGTAAGCTTCACTCAAGAAATAGTAAATAAAAAGCTTAAAGCAAATATCTTCCAAGAAAATAGTCTTGACTTATGGGACAATTATGGAATTAAAGTGGTGCCTAAAAAATCTAATGGCATAAATGATAAAGAATTTCATAAAAAAGTGTTTTTAACTTTTGATGATGGACCTTCAAGAAATAATACTCCAAAAATATTAGAAATACTTAAAGAAAATGATGTGAAGGCTACTTTTTTTGTGATTGGCACAAATGCTGAAAGAAACAAGGATATATTAAAAAGCTTAGATGATAGCAAAATGTGTGTGCTTCCGCATTCATATAGTCATGAAAAAAATATTTATAAAAGCAGTGAATTATATTTTGAGGATTTGAAGAAATGTGAAATCACTGTAGAAAAAATTCTGGGAAGAGGAATAAGAAATATTGTAAGGATGCCTGGAGGATCTGGCACTGGGAGTGGCAAAAGAACAGTCATAGAACAGATTAAAAATGGACTTAAAAATCAAGAAATGATGTATGTAGATTGGAATGTAAGTTCAGCAGATGCTTCTGCACCTACTGTAGATAGATCTTTAATAATTAATGGAGTTAAAAATCACTGTAAAAATGTTAATTTTGTAGTTATGCTAATGCATGATTCAGCCACTAAAACTACTACGGTGGAAGCCCTTCCTGAGATAATACAATATTTAAAAGCTAGCGGATATGAATTTAGAGATTTTAATGAACTTACATATGCAGAAAGAAATGAATTAATAAAGAGAAAGATAGCTTACAGGTAATAAAAAATGAGTTGATATATTTTTTACCAACTCATTTTTTCATTTATCAACATTCGTTTAAAATATAGTTTTTTATTTTGTCGCCAGCAGACTTTTTATATATTCCTTAGCTTTAGACTCCAATTCATTATTTATAGGGGATAAATCAATTTTACCGTACCTTTTGGAAAGTGCAAGATAAATAAGTCTGTCAGCAAGTTCAGGATTCTTAGATAAAAGGGAACCGTGGAAGTAAGTACAGAAGGTATTTTTATATATGCAGCCTTCTTTTTTATCTTCGCCATTATTTCCGTACCCAAGCTTAACTTCTCCAAGAGGAGATAGGTTTCCGATATAAGTTCTTCCAGAATGATTTTCAAAGCCTACATAGGTTTCATTAAATTCGGGATTATAAACTATGGTATTTCCTATAAATCTTTTATTGCCGCCCTCAGTATAGATGTCTAATATAGAAAGACCATTTAATTTTTCTCCTTCAGGAGTGGTGTAATATTTACCAAGAAGCTGATAACCTCCACAAATAGAAAGAAATACTCCATTATCCTCTATGTAACTCTCAATAGCATCTCTTTTATTATCCATAAGATCCTTAGAAACTATTGACTGCTCGAAATCCTGACCGCCTCCAAAGAAGACTATATCATACTTATCTTTTTCAAAATCGTCTCCTAAGGATAAATTTATAACATTTACTTTTATCCCCCTTTTTTCAGCTCTGTATTTTAATATAAGAATATTTCCTATATCCCCATATACATTTAAGAGATCAGGGTATAGATGACATATGTTAATTTCCATAAATAAAAGCTCCTTTACCAAAGTTTTTTAATATAACCCTTGCTGTTTAAGAATTTTCTAAAATCTATCATAGCTGTATAAGTGGCTAGAATATAAACAGTTTCGCCGCTGCTATTCTTTATGCTATTAAGAATATCTTCAAAATTTGAAGATATATGAAATTGATCTTCGTTAAAGCCGGCAATCTTTAGTCTTATAGCCATATCATAAAGTCTGATTCCTCCAATTATAACGTCATTTACATCTAGAGTATTTATTTTCTCAAAATTTACATCCCATATCCATGAAACGTCTCGTCCATCTGCATAATTATCATTCAGTAAAAAAGCTATGCTCATGCTCCTTTTATCAATAGCAATTGTATCTATTGCCTGATTGTAGCCAGCAGGATTTTTTACAAGGATTATCTTTGCTTCTTTACCTTCGATATTTATTGATTCCTGCCTGCCAAAGTGGCTGTCCTGATTCTTTAAGGATTCACCAATTACACTTTCTTCAATTCCAAGTTCTTTGCATATAGCATAGGCACAAAGTCCATTATAGATGTTGTAGACACCAGGCTGACCAATAGTAATATCATTACCGTTTATGCTTACTGCAGAATTATATGGAGTTAGGTCATGAACTGAATCTAATTTATATTTTAATTCAGCTCTTTTATAGCCACAGTTTGGACAATAAAAATCACCTAGGTGATTGTAGGTTATGAAATTATATTCATAAGGATGCTGGCACTTTTTACAGAACTTAGCATCAGCATTTATATCAATTTTATCAGAACTATTGATGCTCGTGCCAAAACCATAGTAGCATATATCATTTTTTAGTGATAATTCTCCAAGCAGAGATTCATCGCCATTTAAAACAAGCTTGGCTCCATTACAATTCTTTAAGCCTTCTAAAATTTTATTAAGAGTGGTATAAACTTCCCCATATCTATCGAGCTGATCTCTAAAAAGATTAGTGATAGTAATAATTTTAGGAGTAATAGCAGAAGTTATAAATTTTACATTTGCTTCGTCAACTTCAATTACTGCATATTTTTTCTCATTATTAGAGAAGTGGTAGTTGTTAACGAAACAAGCAACTATTCCAGGGAGCATATTAGCTCCTGTGCTGTTTGTAATTACTTTTTTTCCTGATTTTTTTAGTATATTATAAATCATGCTAGTGGTAGTAGTTTTACCGTTAGTACCAGTAACTAATATTACATTATAATTTGAGGCTACTGTCTTAAGAATATTATTGTCTAATTTTAATGCTACCCTGCCAGGGAAATTACTGCCTCCTTTAAAAAGCCCTTTTGAAATATTTAATACGAGTTTTGATATTAATATACTTATAGTTGATTTAATACTAATTTTAGACACTCCCTTTTTAAAAACAAATATATAATTTATTGAAAATCATCAGTTATTTTAAAATCCAAGTTCATGGAGAGCTTATTTAATTTTTCTAATAACTTTAATTTTTCATTTCCTTCTAATGGTGTAGGCTTATAATCATTGTAAGCATCAGTTGATGAGATTCTGCAAGGAATAGCCTTCACCTCCTGTTTGCTTATTTTATTGTTTTCAATATATAATTTTGTTTGAAATATAAATGTATCTTTATCTGAAGGGTTTGAGTTCCCGCCAAAACAAAAATTAGCTAAGCTATAGCATATGTATTTATTGTTATATTTTTCTATACCTTCAATGACATGAGGATGGTGACCAATAACTAAATCAGCGCCATTATCTATAGAAAAATGAGCTAGATTCGTTTGTATGCTGCTAGGTGAGTAGCTTGCCTCTATTCCCCAATGAAAGGATACTATAACAATATTGCCTTTAGCTTTTTCCTGGGCAATATCAGCTTTTATTTTATTTTCAATAGTTTTATCAGAGGACCAACCTTGATAACCTAAAAAAGCAATACCAATTCCTTTTACGAAAGTATTCCATTTATAACCTTCACCAAAATAATTAACCTCATTACTTTTAAGAGCTGCCAGAGTATCGTTAAAACCAGCTGTTCCATAATCATAAATATGGTTATTTGATAAATTAACACCTTCAATGGAGCCAGACTTTAGTGAAGAAGCTAAACTAGGATCTCCTTTAAAGGCAAAAGTTTTATCTTGTCTACTATTAGAGGTGGTGAAAGTTGTTTCCAAATTGGCAATAGTTAAATCATCCTTATCTAATATGGATTTAACATTCCCAAAAAGATAGTTTGGATCATTGTGATTTTTCTCAACAAAAGCTGGAAGAGACACCGATTTATTAAATTTAATATCAGTGCCTATGGTACAATCTCCAATAGCACTAATCAAAACAGAGATCTCGGAATTAGCAGCATTATTCGGCTTATTGTCATAAGCAGCTGTATAATTATTAGACTGCTTTGAAGTATTATCTGTACTATTTTCATTAGATGCAACTAGAGGTGAAGAGGTATTGCTGCTGTCTTTATACATTATATATTTGACACCGAAATAAGATAATATACAAATAGTGATTAATAAAAATGACATTACAACAATAAATCTATTTTTCTTCTTTTTCTTTCTTCTTTTCATTGCACTGCCCCTTCCTCAATAATTTATTATAACAGATATAGATTTAAAAGTTTAAAATTATCATAATAAAAAATGATTTTTGTAAAAAATTTATTGCCGTATTTAAAATACGGATATTTTTGACAAAAGTATTGAGATATAGTGGTATTAATAAATTTAATTTGGTAAAATAGCATTGATTAAGTCTATGAAGGAAGGGAGATTATGAATAATAAGCTTAGGACATATATAGGTAAGCGAAAGAAAATTATTAACAAAGTACATAGGACATGTTTAGATATAAAAAGACTAGTCATTAGAAAAAAGATACTTTCAATATGCATACTAGTGGCAATAGCAGTATTAGGCACAGGTACATATTTACTTTATAAATCTGATAAGAAAATTTCTGAACCGGCAGTAAATATAACCTCTAATGATGCTGAGAAATATTTTTACGCGGCAGATTATTCTAAGGCTATCGAGGAATATAATAAATTATTTTGTAAGGACAAAGCAAATCCTTTATGGCTAATAAAAATAGCTGAAGTTTACTCAGTAAAAGGTGATATAGAAAATTCCAATAAATATGAAGAAGAAGCAATTCAGTTAAAAAATAAAAATAAAGAGGATAGTAAAATAATATCTCAAAAGAATTATTTGCAAAAAGACTCGGAAGTAGCAAATTATATAATATTCACAAGTTATATGAATAAAGATTTTACTAAAGCCTTGCAATATGGAGACAATGCATTAAAAGAATTTAAAACTGATAAAAAGATAATAAAGACTATGATTCCTGTTTATATGGCAAATGGTGAAAAGGATAAAGCCAAGAGCTTGATTGACAACTATCCCTTAGATAAGACTTCCTCTTTTGATACAGCTCTGTATGCTTCCTTGGAATTAAGTGTAGACAACTGGGATAGCGGTTTGAAGCTATTAAAAGACGCCTGGTATATTAGTAGAGATGAATATAAAGTATTTGATGTACTTGCACAAATGTCGGCCTATAACAAGGATGAGCTGCTTGAAAAAATAACAGATATATTCAATAAAAATCCGGATGAACCAGCTTATAAAATGTGGTTAGCTAAGATATATTCTATGAGGCAGGAAACAACGGATTTAGCTCAAAAATATCTGGATGATGCTTCAAAAACAAATATCGGAACCTTAGAAAAAGTTTTAGTACAAGCTTCTATTTATGAAAACAGCAATCAAATAGATAAAGCTAACAGTATGATAAACGCTCTTATAAGCAGCAATAGCGATGATTATAGAATTTTACATACAGCAGCATGGTTTTATTTGGAGAAAAAGGATTATGATGAGGCATTAAAATATTGTAAAATGTCTATAGTTAAGAATAAGCAGTATGCAGATAATTATGGAATGCTGATGCCTGAGATATTAAAAGCCATGGATAAAAGCGGCGAAGGGGAACCTTATTTTAGAACGGCACTTTACATAGAACCATATAACAGCAATATAATGAATAATCTAGCTAATTACTATTGGAACACAGCTAAGAATACAGATAAAGCTTTAGAATATTTTAATTTTGCCGAAATAGTAAGGCCTGCTGATCCGGAAATAAAGTACAATATATCAATGATTAACATTAGTAATAATAAATTTGATGAAGCTATAAATAAGCTTAATGAATGTATGCAAATAGATGCTACAGTTCCCAAATATCATAGAACCTTAGGAACTATATATATGCAGCAGCAAAAATATGATTTGGCCATAAAAGAGATAAGAAATGCTTATCAATCTGATAATAACGATATTATGTCTCTTAATAATGCAGGCTGCTATTATATAATAGTTGAAAATAATTTGGACAAAGGCTTGTATAATATTCAAAAAGCCAAGGAAGGTATAGCTAACTCTAGCGATGAGTATACCAAAAATACCATAAATGATAATTATTCTAAGGTGCAAAAACTGATAGAGCAATATAAGAGCTCTCCTAACAATACATCTATTAAACTGCCTGACTTTGTCTTGTTTTATTAATTTGCAGAAATAGGCTATTATTAAAAATAGATTAAATTTTCATATTTAGAAATATATATGTTGATATATCGTATTAATATTATATAATAATAAAGGAAAAGGAGATTATATAATATCTTATTGACACTAATTAAAAAGTAAATAATATTAAATTTATATTTTGCATTAAAACATCAGAAAGAGAAGTGAAAAAATGGATTTATTATTTATGTTAAAGGCAGTAATTATAGGTATAGTAGAGGGTATAACAGAATTCTTACCTATATCTTCCACAGGACACATGATTATAGCAGAAAGTTTGATTGGATTTAACAGCCCTTATGGAAAAGAATATGCAAACTTATTTACTATAGTTATTCAATTAGGAGCTATACTTGCTATAGTAGTTTTATATTGGGAAAAGATAAAGCATTCATTTACTGATATAAAAGGGTATGGTTTTAAACTTTGGTCTACAATAATTATAGGATTCTTACCAGCAGCGGTACTAGGATTTTTATTAGATAATACTATAGATGCACATTTAATGAATGCGCCTACAGTAATAGCTGCTCTCATAATAGGTGCAATATTAATGATCTATATGGAAAATAAATATAGAAAAAAAGCTACAGTAAGAAATATGGAAGATGTTACATATTCACAAGCAATAAAGATAGGTTTCTTCCAGTGTTTGGCTATGTGGCCAGGAATGTCAAGATCTGCGTCAACAATCATGGGCGGCTGGTTCACTGGACTTGATAGCGTGGCAGCATCAGAATTTTCCTTTTTTCTAGCAATACCAACCATGGTGGGCGCTACAGGACTTAAGCTAATAAAAGCTTTAAAGAGTCATACAGTTACTTTTAATGCAGGAAATACAGTAGCTTTAATAGTAGGTTTTGTGATAGCCTTTTTAGTAGCTTTAGTAGTAGTAGAAAAATTCATAGCTTTCTTAAAGAAGAAACCAATGAGAGTGTTTGCTATATACAGAATATTCATAGGTATATTGCTATTAATATTAGCAGCAGCTAAGCTCATAACAATTTAATAATATAGATATGCTTTAATTTATAAGTATTATAATTAGGTTCTGTTTTAAATCGGTGTTGATTTTTAAGCTGATTTAAAGCATTCCTTTAGTTAAATTAGACTCTGTTTAAAATAGGTGAAATGATGAACACTTATTTTTAAGCAGAGTCTTTTTAAATATGTTCTGTTTTAATCAGCGTTGATCTTTAATACTGATTTAAAACATTACTTTAGTTATTTATTTTTAGAATAATATACGAGTATATGTAAATAATAAAATCTATTGAAAGAAAATAATTAATTATAGGGGTGATGATTATGAATAACATAGAAAGATTAAAAAAAATAATAAAAGATAAAAAGTGGATACAAAATGATATCGGCATGGGAAGAATTCAATGTGCTAAGCTTTGCAGAATAAATGATGATTTAGTATTAATAATATCATCTAACATAAGTAATACCCCTACTTGGGCGAGGGTTGAAAAGATGTTATATGTAAACGAAGAAATAGTTGTTTTTTATGACGGAGAATATTGCGAAAAAATACCTTATGATGATTATGATGAGTATAGTGAGTACTTGGATAGAGAAGAGTGGAATTTTATATTTGATGAAGATGCAGCAAATAATTTAAAAGATAATGATTTGGTTAGCAAAGAAGATGGGTTTTATATAGATATTCATCAGAATATTGAATGCTATAATGGGCAGTATGATGAAGAAGAAAGTGACAAATTAAATGAAGCATATAATCTTATAGCATATCATGGGTGACATATTCGTCAACTGTATTAGAGTATCTTCAATTTGTAATATGAAATTTTTCAATATGTAAGAGCAGTTAATGAGTAAAAATTCAACCTTGATTAATTTTTTATAAATATATAATTATTTTTTCCCTGGCATCAAACTGCAGCAAGAGGAAAAATTTAAAAGAAATCGGCTCACAAAAAGACGATTACATCAATAACTATTACTTTTTACCTCTTGCTTCTTAATTGAAATTTACCATTTATCTATTACTTATAATCTGTGAATTAAGAATTGAAGATATAAAGTTTAAGGTATCTTTTAAATGTATAGTAAATACTAATTGTAAAAAAATACAATAATTGAAAAAATATTTAAATATCTGTGCCGTTATAGTATAATTAAAGAAAACTGTCTTGGGGGAGATATAATGGCAAACACGATCAAAAAAATAGCACTTTTAACTGGTGGAGGAGACTGTCCTGGTTTAAATGCAGTCATAAGGGCGGTGACTAGAACAGCTATATTGCAGTATGGTTACGAAGTAATAGGGTATAAATTTGGGTATAGAGGATTGTATAATAATGATTTCATGCCTTTAACACTAAATTCTGTATCAGGTATATTGCATAGAGGAGGAACTATTCTATACAGCTCAAACAAGGATAACCTTTTCAACTATTCTGTTGAAAGAAATGGCAAAATTGTAAAAGAAGATGTCTCGGATGTAGCAGTAGAAAATCTCAGAAAAGAAGGCGTTGATGTATTAGTAGTAATAGGAGGAGATGGCACACTAACTAGTGCAAGAGATTTTTCTAGAAAAGGAGTAAACGTTATAGGAGTCCCCAAAACTATAGATAATGATTTGGCTGCCACAGATGTAACCTTTGGATTTAATACAGCAATTGGTGTTGCTACAGAAGCGTTGGACAGATTGCATACTACAGCTGAATCACATCACAGAATAATGCTTTGTGAAGTAATGGGGAGAAATGCAGGATGGATAGCTTTGCATTCAGGAATAGCTGGATCTGCAGATGTTATTTTAATACCAGAAATACCCTATGACATAGAAAAAATAGTAGACAAAGTAAGAGAAAGAGAAAGCGAAGGAAAACCATTTACGATTATAGTGGTAGCAGAAGGTGCAAAACCTAAAAATGGAGACGTGGTAATCAGCAAAATAGTAGAGGATAGTCCAGATCCTATACGATTAGGAGGAATAGCAAATAAAATCGCCTATGATTTGGAAAAATTGATTAAGAATCATGAAGTGAGAAGTACTGTACTAGGTCATGTACAGAGGGGTGGAAATACGTCTACATATGATAGAATATTATCGACAAGATATGGAGTAGCTGCAGTTGAATTAATAAGAGAAGGTAAATTTGGAAATATGGTATGCTTAAAAGGGGACGAGGTCTGTTATGAAAGTTTGGAGAACGTGATAGGCAATAATAAAAATGTAAATCCGGATGGGGAATTAGTTAAAATAGCTAAAGAGATAGGAATAAGCTTTGGCGATTAAACCTATGCTGGAGCTATGGCACTTTTAAGATATGCTATGTTTTAAAAGGATGTTGATAAAGT
Organism: Clostridium sp. 19966; assembly: GCF_032335695.1. Lineage (NCBI taxonomy): Bacteria > Bacillati > Bacillota > Clostridia > Eubacteriales > Clostridiaceae > Clostridium > Clostridium sp. 19966. The sequence goes on along the minus strand of NZ_JACTOJ010000029.1, from coordinate 1,788 downwards.
CTTTGATCACCTAGACATGGTTTCTTTGAGAACCCAACTGAGTTAAAACAGAGCCTTAAGATAAAGTTATTTTAAAGAGAGATAGCTAAGAACAAGTTAATAAATAAAAGGTAAGAAGTAAAAATAAAGGTAAGAAAATTCAGCGACTATTAATTTTTACCTCTTACTTCTTACTTGAAATTTATCCTTACGAATCTTATCTTAATATGTGAAAATAAATAATTTTTTTGGCACAACTCTGTTAAAAATTTTAAAAAAAATTATTATTTCATACTATTTGAAATATTTTAAAAATTAGAAAAATATTATAGAAAATATATACAAAAACGTATATAATATAATAAATATTATAAATATTATAAGTATAGAGGTGTATTGAATTTGAAAGATGTAAAAAGATTCATAGATAGTCGATTAGGGATGTATAGTTTTTATTTCGAAGATTTAAACAGTGGATATTGTTATGTAACAAATGAAAACGTTATTATGCCAGCTGCAGGGTGCATAAAACTTCCTATTGCTATTAGTTTGATGCATCAAGCCGAAGAAGGAAATATAGATTTTAAGGACAAGATATTTATTGGAAAAAAGGACATGATATATAATGGCGGGATACTAAACGAATTAGATGAAAGAGAATATAGTATAAATGAACTTATGATTGCTATGTTAATGCAAAATGATGATACAGCAACAAATAAATTAATAGATATAATGGGAATAGATGAAATAAATAGTGGACTATACGACATGGGACTTATGAATACAAAGCTTACTGGCAAGTTTTCACAGAAAAATTTGCAGGCAAATAAAAACGTTAGTACCTGTAAAGACATATCTAAATGCTGGAAGCTTCTTCTAGACGAAAAATTCTTATCTCAAGAACACAGCAGCAGAATCATTAATATACTTAAAAAGCAGCAAGTAAAAAATAGAATAACATTTTTTTATCTAGAAAAGATTAAGGATACTGTGGCATCTAATCCAGGAGAAGAAGAATATGTTGAAAATGACACTGCTTATATAGATATAGATAAGGGAAAGTTTATAGTAACTGTTATGTCAAATAATCTTCCAAACAATGTTTATGGTATGGTAACAGTTTCAAAAATAGGCAAAATGGTATTGGATATAATTCAGACAAGCTGGAATTAGTTTATATTTCAAAGACATGAAAAATTTCTAACAATGTATGTAGAGTTTTAAATAGGCATATATTTATGCTTATTTAAGACTTATCTATTTTAAATCAAAAATCAACACAGATTTAAAATAAATTCGAAATTAAAAATGTTGAGTTAAAAGCTTATTTCATAGTTTCAGTTATATCAACTTTTATTGTACATTTTTCAAGATAAAAATGATAAACAAATAAAAATATAAAAAATTTAAAAATCTATTGACAACCTATAAGTAGAAATGATATTATGATTAAGCTGTAGCAATGCAGTAATGAAGACAAGGTCTTTGAAAATTGAACAGAAGGAAAAATATCAATTCTTTGATATAAGGTAAATCCAGCAGATTTTACAAATGTAAATAGCATTTGTAAGATATCGTTAGAACCAAGTAGTACGCGAAAGCTAGGAGTGAGTACCGGAGTTGGCTTGCGCCAATGAGGAACAGAGCGACGACGCTGACAAAGTAATACACAGGTTATCACGATATTGTACAACAAGTAATGAGCAATTCAAACTTTTTAAATTGAGAGTTTGATCCTGGCTCAGGACGAACGCTGGCGGCGTGCCTAACACATGCAAGTCGAGCGAGGAACTTCGGTTCCTAGCG
>NZ_JACTOJ010000028.1:0-54533 GCF_032335695.1 Clostridium sp. 19966 | reverse complement strand
ATAGAAAAAGGGAAGAGCACGAAATATTTTACTAAATCGTGAAATGCTTCGTGCTCTATTTAGCATTTAGCTAAATTCTTCATGAAAAAGCGAAGCTTTTTCAGTGGCCTCCATTGGGAAGGGCTATGTTTTAAAAAGCGCTGCTTCCGCCCCCGCCTCCAAAGCCTCCTCCGCTGCCTCCTGAAAAATTGCTAGAGGAACTGCTGCTGCTGTCCATATAGGAGTTGTAATTTCTATTTATGTCCATGTAATAGATACTTGTGTAGTAATTAAGAAACCAGTAATTCATAAATATATCGTTTCTTCCATAGCTTACGTTATCATAAGTGTTGCTGTATTTAACGCTTTCCAGCATTTGAGCTGCTACTCCAAGTACCATGGCATAAGGCAGAACCTTCTCCCAAATTCCCTTTTCCCTTAAATTTATAATTTCTCTATAATCCGAATCATTTATATAAGCTTTGAAAGCCTTCCATTTTATTTCCTCATCCCTATATTCGTTTGTGAGTATTTTCTTTCCCACTATATGTGTATAAAAGTCAAGCTGCTCCGTCTCCCTGCTAACAATGTTCTTCCAAGTAGAAAATTTATTAGCAAAGTCAGCTTTAGCTGCATTCTGTTTTATCAGTCTTAAATAAACCAAGTCATCCCTTGAATATTCTCTAAGCCAATTTACTAAGAAAGCTTCACTTTCCATCAGATTATCTTGCGGATAATTATTTATGATAAAGGCAAGATTCTTATAATCCCTTTCAAAAAATCCATTCTCCAAAAAGGTTATAGCCCCTTTATTAGATAGATTTAATATGCTTGCCATGAGTTCATTAATGCCTACGGATTTATTCATCAGCATAGCTACCAATTCTGGAGGCATTTCACTAGGTAGCTGAGAATAGTATCTTCCATCATAAAATACATACTGACTTCGATATTCTTCTATACCTCTTCTTCTCTTCCTGCCACGAGCATATATAAGTCCAACTATAGCGCCAATGGCTGCTAATATTGAAGAAACCACTACAACCGCAGTTATAATCTCCTCTCGCTTCTTCTTGGCATAATAATCCTCTCTTTTCATATTCACAATCTTAGAAGTATTTACCCAAGTATTAGGGAAAAGCACCTGTGCTCCTATAATATCGTCGTCTCCTAAATCATTCAGCTGAAGCTTGATCTTGTTATTTTCATCTAAAGAAATCAACCCTCTTTTAGGTCCTTCCCCGCTGTATTTTACACTGCCATCAATTGTCTGAGGAAGTGTTAAATATACTGTTACTCTGTTGGTTTGCACATCACTTTCATTTTCATAAAATATCCACTTAAGCTCTGATAAATCGGAATACTTAGTTATCACATTTTTTACTTTATAGCTTATAAGAAATTTTTTATTCTCATTGTCGCTTTTGCTATATATTTTAATTTCCTTTCCTCCATCAGTATCATTTACCTCAAACTGTGGAGTTTCCGCATTTTGACCATTCATAACCTTTGCACTTACATCATAAATTCCATCTGATCCCTTTGTCTTTACCTCTCTTTTTATGCCGTTAAAGCTTCCCTGAAACACATAATCATATTCTTCATTAACAGACATATTACCCATATCATCCACTGATGCATTTATATTTATGTCTGAAATATAATAGCTTCCAGAGGAAGCCTCAGCTTTAGTTGAAGCTGCCACAATAATTAAAACTGAAAATAGCAATGTTATAAATAAGCTGGTTTTCTTTCTTATTTTCTTCATCCTCAATTCCCTCTCAACCTTTAAATTCTAAAAATCTCTAATATAATAATACCATACTTATTTACTTTTTACATATTCAACTATAGCTTCTGACAAATTAGCTGCAAGTCTTGCCAGCACTTCATCATCCTGCATCCTTGCTCTATCTTCAGCATTATTCATGTAGCCGCATTCAACTAAAGTGCTGGGATATTTGCAAAGCCTCAATACCTTGTAATTATTTTTTAACACGCCCTTATTTTCCCATCCGTCACTTTTCACTATATGTTTCATTGCTACGTTTGCAAAATTAATTCTTTCACTTTCAGCGGCTCCGCTCTCATAATAATAGTAAGTTTGTACACCTGGTGTCTGTTTCCTATAGTTTGAGCTGTTTATGTGTACTGACATAAATACATCTGGATTATTCCTATTAGCTATATCCGCTACTTGAGCCAATGATAGCAATTCATCTTTGTCCCTTGTCAAGATTGTCTCCACTCCGTTATACACCAAATCGCTTATCATATATTTAACTATTTTAAGCGTTAAGTTCTTTTCAAACAAATTTCCTATATTAGTGCCAGCATCTTCTCCACCATGTCCCGCATCGAGAACTGCTTTATGCGTAAGAGGTTTCTCCACCTTGCTTATCAGTATCACAATGCTCTTGATATTTTTCACATCATTTATATAAACAAAATTATTTTCGCTGAATTTTTTGTTTATCTTTAATGTGTTTTTCCCATTTGATTTATCCAAATTTATATCCTTAAAATCATCTATTTTCTTGCCTTTGCTATTTAAAGCTAATTTGTCTCCATTTTTAAAATCAATTAATATAGCCTTTTTATTGTCCTCAGAAGCTTCCACGCTGCTGTCCTTAGAAACCTCTATGGTATATTTTCTGAAAATATTATTTTCTTCTAGATATATGTTTCCATCTTGATTTAAAGCTATATTAGTCTGATAATGACTTTTAGACAAAAGCTGATTGCTGCTCACAGGCGGACTGATAGTTTTATTGCCTGAAAAAATTAGATTTATTCCCATCTTAATTCCTAAAATTAACAAAACAATTGCCGGAATGGCTAAAATAAAAAATATAGCATTGTTCTTTTTATCTTGATGTTTTATTCTCAGCACCCATTCTCCCCACCTTTGCATTGAAGTGATATACTAATAATAATCCATATATGTTGCAAAATTTACATGCGTTGTATCCAAGTTGTAAAATATATATTTCCAAACTTTTTAATGCTTAATTTTGATGTATTATATAAAGAGGACACTTTCATTTTAAGTACAGGAGAAAAATATGAGTAAAAAAATTCTTATTATCGAAGATGAAGAATCTATATCAGATTTATTAGCATATTCACTGAAAAAAGAGGGTTTTGTCACTAAAGTAGCAGACACAGGCAGCAAAGGCATTGACCTTGCTAAGGAATTTATGCCAGACTTGATATTACTGGATCTCATGCTGCCCGATATAAGCGGTTTTGATGTATGCAAAGAAATTTCGAAAAATTTTATAATTCCTATAATAATGCTTACCGCCAAAAGTGATACAGTGGATAAGATTCTAGGAATGGAACTAGGTGCTGACGATTACATAACTAAACCCTTTGATATGAGAGAGGTAATCGTAAGAATAAAATCCATATTTAGAAGAATAGAGCTCATAGCTGAAGCCAATAATTCTTCTGCTTTTGAGGTTATAACTATAGGAAACGGCATAGAAATATACAAAGAAAAACGCGAAGTGATGAAAAATGCTTCTAGATTAGAGCTGAAAAATAAAGAGTATGATGTACTTCTATACCTAGCAGAAAATAAGGGACGAGTTGTTTCAAGAAGCGAGCTGCTAGATAAAGTTTGGGGGTTTGAATTCGCTGGAGACACAAGAACTGTGGATATACATATTCAAAGAATAAGGAAGAAGCTGGCCGAAAATAAAAACGCCTCTATTATAGAAACAGTATTCGGTATAGGCTATAAGCTTCTGTAATGGGTGGTATCTATGAAATACTCCATTCAAAATAAAATATTAATTTCCTTTTCTATAATAATATTTATAGGATTATTGGCGCTTCTTTTAATTTCGTATAATGTCACAGAACAAAATATAAATAATACTCTTAAAACTGACATGATAGAAACTAAAAAGAATTTAGATCAATACCTTAATCAATATTTCCTGATCAATGGTATAAAATTAGATAAAAATACCTTAGAATCAGAAGCCGATTCTCTTTGCAAGCAATTGATATCGCAATCGGGCAATCCTGTAGATATATATGATTCAAAAGGAGACCATCTTTCAAATAGCTCCTCTAACTTTGACCCAAGCATTAAAAAATCAAAAGAATTTAATTCAGCTTTAAGCGGAAATATAATGTATAATTCCTACAGCACCAAAAATAATACCATAGTACGATTATGCTACCCCATAGAAACAGACAATAACCAGATAGGTGTGCTTGTGTATACAAAAGATTATTCTCAGTTATTTGATTATAGCAAGAACTTCAGAGCAATCATTAATTCTTTTGCCGCAATAATATTTGTGATTATATTTATAATGGCTTTTATTCTATCTAGGCAGATCACTAAGCCAATTAAAAGACTTTCCGAAAGCTCTGAGCAAGTGAGCAATGGAAACTTTGATTTTGACCTTAAAATCACTTCTAGAGACGAGGTGGGAGAACTTACAGAAAGATTTAAATATATGGTGGAGAAGATAAAGCAGCAGATAGATATTATAGAAAAAGAAAGAGATAATCTTAAGCTTTCCCAAGATCAAAACAAAATATTTTTTGATAATGTTACCCATGAACTAAAAACTCCTATAACCACCATAAAGGGCTATGCTCAAGCCTTAGCAGAAAACGGATTTACCGAAAAGGATTTTTTTGAGAAGGGAATAGGCTATATTATCCGAGAAAGCGAAAGGCTTGATAATCTAGTTATAGAGCTTTTAGAGCTTTCCACAAGCTCTTCAAGTAATTTCAAATACAGATTTGAAATATTAAACTTATCAGAACTAATTGCATCTACCTGCGACGAAATGAGTCTAAAAGGCAAAAAATATAATATAACTATTGAAAGTTCAGTTGAAGCTGAGCTTTATGTAAAGGGCGATAAAGACAGATTAAAAGAAGTAATAATAAATCTTATAGATAATTCCATGAAATATGGTAATGTAAATTCTGTGATTGATGTAACTGCCTGCTCTCAAAATGATTTAGTGATTGTAACCGTGAAAGATTCAGGGGAAGGCATACCTGAACAATATATCAGAAATGTGTTTCAACCATTTTACAGAGTATCCAAAAAGGCTTCTAGAAAATTAGGGAGTGCAGGCTTAGGACTTACTATATGCAAAGAAATTGTGGATAAGCATAACGGAGTCATAAATATCTCCAGTAAAATTAATGATGGTACAAAAGTTTCAATAAGTTTTAAAAAGGAGCAGTTATGAAAAAAATAAAAAACATAATAATTTCTCTCATACCTTACTTAGCCTTAAGCGTTTTTATAGCTGGTTTTATATTCATAAGCAGCAAATATCCAATCGAAGCAAATTCAAATTCTATGGTTAAATTAGATAGGGAAATCTTTTCAAAAACCAATAAGGATGCCACTGGAAATTTTTCAGTAAGCAGCATAAATGCTATCCCCTTGACTTATAAATCAGTATCTTATCCCTTTATTATTAAGAACAATCTGATTTTTAGTTATTTTAATAAAGCTGATCATAGTTCTGCCACAGGTGTAGTATCGCTTAACATGATGGACAAGTCTATTGAAAATTTAATATCTCTTTCCACTTCTCATATAACTGAAGTTTATCCCTCACCGGATAATAAAAAATTTTTATACGGCTATTATTCAGATCTTTCTTTAGATAGTAAATACTCCTTCAGAAATTTTTCTATATATAATTTAGAGACAAAAGATATATCTAATTCTTTTTCTATGTTTGCTGATTCGGTTTCATGGCTTAGTGACAGCAAGCAATTGATAGGAACCAACTTCAGTTCCATTTTTATAACAGATTTATCAATAGCTCAAAAGAAAATTCACACCATCTATAACCTAGGTCTAAGCAATCATAAAGCTCAGGTCAAATATGTAATACCGAAAAATATACTAGTCTCAAATAATACAGCTTATTTTTTTGACAGCACAAACCCCGTTTTGTCCATTGATTTAGATGATTTTACTTTAAAAAATGTTCATCACCCAGCTAATATAATTTATGATGCCAAAATGCTAAATAACGGCAGCATCCTATTTTCAGGCTTGAAAGATAAGCTTAATAATCTATATATTTATAATCCTTCTCAAGAAAGCTCTGCATCTCTGATCAACAATCCTTTGAATTTAGTTATATCTTGTTTTTCCGTATCTCCAGATAATAAAAAGATATGTTATGTTCTTTCCGAAGCTTATGGAAATAAAGAAATACACACAGCTTACTTATCTGATAATAAACTTAGTATGGATACAGTAGTGTATAAGACTACGGATACTGTAAGTCACGTTCTTTGGACAAATGATAGTCTTAAATTAGTTGCAATAACTGAATCTGATAATGCCTCCACAGTATATAAATTTAATTTTAAAAACATAAAATAAGGTTATGCATAAAACATAACCTTAAAATCATATTTATTTACTTCACATTTAGGTATTCTCTTATGCCATCGCATAAATTGCTTGCAAGCCTTCCTAAACTCTGGTCATTCTGAAGCTTTTCTCTATCACCTGCATTAGTAGTAAACCCACATTCTATCAAAGCACAGGGATATTTGCTTAACCTTAGCACCTTAAGCTTATCTTTATTAAATACGCCCCTATTATTCCACCCATCATCCTTAACGGCATTTTTCAAAACCGTTTCTGCAAATTTCTTTCTCTCTTCAAGCTGGAATCCATTTTCTGTGTAATAATGGATCTGAATACCGTTTTCCTTAGGACCCTGCTTGAATTCATTTATATGAACTGATAAAAATACGTCAGGACTGTTTTTATTCACAAAATCAGCTATATCCGCAAGAGCTTCACCTTCATCCTTGTCCCTAGTTAAAATTGGCTCTACTCCGCTATAAGCTAGATTGCTCACCATCATTTTTACTATTTTTAATGTAACGTTTTTTTCATACAGGTTTCCGTAGCTTGACCCTACGTCCGAGCCCCCATGTCCTGCATTAAGTACAGCTTTCTTAGTAAAGGGCTTAGCCACTTTTGTGACAAGCACTGTGATATAACTATTTTCAGCTGTTCCATCTATATATACATAGTTATTATTTATATAGCTTTTATCTATTTTAATTTCATTGCTGCTATTATTCTTATTTAAAGCTATACCCTTGGCATTATTTTTATTAAAATTGCTTGAACTCAATTTAAAATTAACCGATTTGTCAAAATCTATCTTTATATAATTACTATCATCGCTATATTTAACATTAGCTGTATTTCCTATATTTTTTATAGTATATTTTTTAAAAATAGAATTCTGTTCTAAATATATATTTCCAGAAGTATCTATAGGTATATTACTCTGAGTTTCCTTGGCATTAACTGATGAAATTTTCTGAGCATCTACCTTTTTATTATTTTTATTAAAAAAGACAGCCTTAATAACAGCAATATTTATTAATACAAGCACCAATATAAATGCCGCTAAAAACGCAAAAAATCGTTTGCTTTTTACTCTAATCCTAAACTTTCTCATAATTCCACTTCCTCAGCCCCTGTTACTAATCTATACGAATCATTTATAATCTCGTTCAATAATAAATATATCATATATACATAATTCTGTCCCCAAATGTACAAAATAATCACATAATATAATTTTTACCAATATTCTCTTAAAACATAGCTTTTAATAAAATAGGCTATAGGTTAAACTGAATGTTTCAATTTACCTATAGCCAATGTATCAATTTCAGGAATTCAATTCTAAGGATCTTTCAAACCTGTCTTAATCCATATAAATTTTATCTGTATTCTTCAGCATCTCCAGGAAGCAATTGTGAATTAGCCTTTATAAAATCTACAAGCTCATCTACTTTAGAGTAAGCCACTGCTACATAAGTATCTGCTGCGCCGTAGTATATAGCAATTCTTCCAGTTTCCGCATCGTGAAGTGTTGCACATGGGAAGGTTACGTTTGGCACGAAACCAGTTGTTTCATATGGCTTTTCTGGAGTTAGTATATAATCCTTTGTTCTGTAAAGAACCTTTGCTGGATTTTCTTTATCTAATATAGCTGCTCCGAAGCTGTATACAAATCCGTTACAAGTTCCAGAAACACCATGATAGAACATCAACCATCCTTCGTTAGTCTCTATTGGAATAGGACCTGCACCTATCTTAACTGACTGCCACCAGCCGCCGCCTTTAGTCATAACTCTTCTATGTTTTCCCCAATGTACTAGGTCTGGGCTTTCACTTAGGAATATGTCTCCGAATGGAGTATGTCCACTATCACTTGGTCTGCTTAATAGTAAATACTTACCGTTTATTTTCTTAGGGAAAAGAACTCCGTTTCTGTTAAATGGTATGAATGGATTCTCAAGTCTTGTGAAAGTCTTGAAGTCCTTTGTCATACCTAGTCCTAATGCAGCTCCTGCAAAATCTGTGCACCAGATTATGTAATAAGTATCTTCTATTTTAACTAGACGAGGATCATAGGAATAGTTTGGCTGATAGTCATTACCAGCTTCATCCTTCCAATGAATAACATCGTCTTCTATATCCCAAGTTAGAGCATCCTTACTTCTTCCAAGATGTATACGAGCTACTCCATCCTTATGGTCAGCTCTGAATATTCCTATGAATCCATCTTCATAAGGAACAACAGCACTGTTATATATACGAGCAGTACTCTTTGTAGGATTCCAATTAACTATTGGATTACCTTCGTGTCTCCATATTACGTCTGTGCAGCCTTCTGGTCTTTCCTGCCATGGCATATTTTTTAAAGCATCGCCTATAATTTTTACATTACTCATTATATTGCACTCCTTTATTTATAATATTTGCTTTGAAAATATTTATATATAATAGACTACTTTTTAAATGTAGTCTATTTATTTATTTCTAGATTCTTCCTTATAAGTTCACATCTTTGTTTTACACAATCTGGTGAACGAAGTGGATCTGATGGTGTATTAAATGCATAGTCCAATAGTCTTTCAATAGTAGTTGTAGCTATATGAAGTCTTGTATCTGCAGATGCGTAATAAATATATACGTCACCATTTTCTCTTGCTATGGCACCATTTGTAAAGGCCACATTAGATACATCTCCAACTCTCTCATCACCAAATGGAGCTATTAAGTAGCCGCTTGGAGATGCTATAACTTTTTCTGGATGTTCTAAATCTGTCACGAAAAGATATACCACATATCTAAGTCCAGCAGCAGTATTTCTAACTCCGTGAGCTATATGAATCCATCCTTTTTCGGTTTTTATAGGAACAGCACCTGCACCGTTTTTAACTTCTGTTATGGTGTGATACTGTCTCGGGCTTACTAATATTTCTTCATCAATTACAGGATTAGTTATATCATCGCAATATCCTATGCAGATACCACTACCTTTTCCTGTATCTATAAAATCATCCATTGGACGAGTATAGAAAGCATATTTTCCATTTACAAACTCTGGATGAAGCACTACATTTCTCTGCTGTGGTGATGGAGTCTTAAGTTCAGGAAGTCTCTCCCAAGTCTTTAAGTCCTTTGTTCTAACTATAGCTGCCTGAGCAACCGCTGAAGATAAATCGCCAGCTGGTGCTTTAGGATCTTTTCTTTCTGAGCAGAAAAGTCCATATATCCATCCATCTTCATGCTTTGTAAGTCTCATATCATATACATTGGTTTCTTCAGCACAGGTATCTGGAAGCTGTATTGGATAATCCCAGAATTTAAAATTGTCTATACCATTATCGCTCTCTGCTACTGCAAAGAAAGATTTTCTATCATTTCCCTCTACTCTTGGTACAAGATAGAATTTACCATTTAATTCAATAGCTCCTGAGTTAAATACAGCATTGATGCCTAATCTCTCTACAAATAATGGATTTGTTTTTTCATTTAAATCATATTTCCAAAATAGCGGAACATGATGCCTTGTTAAAACTGGATATTCATATCTATCGAGTATTCCATTATACTCATCTTTTTTAACATTTTTTCTTGTTACCAATTCATTATATTTCTTTAGCTCTCCTGCGTATTTTTCTTTAAACATGCTTACCTACCCTTTCTATTATTTCTATGCACATTCTGCTATTGTGATATGGACATTTCCAAGGCTCTACCACTGGCTTTTCTGTGTCTGGATTGCCATTTTCATCAAGTCTCCAGTACCACTCACTGCCATCTCGTTTATCTACCAAATAATTTTTTATGTATTCCCAAACTTTTTCTGCAGCTTCTTTATATTTTACATCACCAGTCTTTTCATAAGCATTGTAAAAACCAACTACAGTTTCCGCCTGCACCCACCAAACTCTATGAGTATCAGTTTCGCCATTAACGGTCTCATTAACGATACCCTTATCTGAATAAACCATATCATATATGTTTTCCGCTATCTTTTGAGTATATTCATAAGTTTTTTCTATTAATTCCTTGTCTCCTAGAACTTCTGCAGCTCTATCAATAAGCCAAGTTGCTTCTATATCATGTCCGTAGGATTGCATATTTATTAGAGAATTCCATTTTTTATCGAAAAATACCTTAAGATAATGCTTATTTTCATCATATATATGATTTCTTGTAAGCTCTAATATATATTCTATCTGCTTCTTTAAGCTTTCATCCTTCCACACTTCATATAAAACAGTATAAGCCTCAAGTATATGAAGATGAGTATTCATAGTTTTTTCAGTCATTACTCCATTTTCGCTTAGCATCTCATTCTCTTTTACATTCCATTCTCTAGTGAATTCTTCTGTATATCCGTATTCATCTTTGCATTTATCTTCTATAAGATGATATAACTCTATAGCGATATCTAAAGCTTCTTTGTCTCCCGTAGCTTTGTAATATTCTGAAAGACCATATATGGCAAACGCCTGACAATAGCTGTGCTTTCTAGTATCTAAAGGCTTTCCGTCATAGCTGACAAGCCAATATATTCCTTTATATTCCTTGTCTAAAAGGCTGCTCTTTAAAAAATTATAGGCATGATGAGCTAGTTCCAAAACCTTATCATCTTTTGTAGTAAGATAAGTTGCGGAAGCAAACCAAAGTATTCTTGAATTAAGTATTCCTCCCTTAGGAGCCTTCTTGTCCAAATTAAGGTTATAATTTACATATCCGTAAAATCCACCATATTCTTTATCAATTAGATTAGTCCAATATTTAACTATTCTATTTTGAAGCTCTTCATTCATTTCTTTTTCCAAACTTAACATAACTTAACTCCAACTCCCTTCGATCATTCAAATATAATTATATGTATTTTAAATTTTTACATTCATATTTTAACTAAGTTTTTGTAAAGTTATCGGTTACTTTATAGCTAAATTATAGTGTATACATTTTCAAGTGTCAATAAAAAAAGCGTGAAAAATACAGGGTTTAGAACATTTTGAGCATTCATACAAAAATAGAGCCTTTACGGCTCTAAAAAATATTATAATACACATATCTATGAAATAATTCAGATTTACCTATACATGCTCTTCACAGAATTTCTTTTAGTTACATTTCCTTTTATAAGAACTCTTCCATATTTCTTTTCTTTATTTTTTATCTCTTTACATATTATTTTTACTGCAGTTCGTGCCATTTCTTCAATGTCTACTTTAACTGTTGTTATCTGAGGATCAGATAGTATAGCATGTTCACTATCATCAAACCCTACTACAGAAAAATCTTCAGGTACTCTGTACCCTAAACTTTTTAATGTTTCTATAAGATTTAACGCAGTTTTATCACAATTGCACAAAAATGCAGTAGGCAAATCCTTTGGCAATTCTATTTCCAGCCAATTGCTGTCGTCATCTCTATCTTTTATTATCCATTCATCTTTTAGCTCCAAATTGTATTCTAATATAGATTTATAATACCCTAAAAATCTGTCTTGTATGCTGCTCGTTAAATTTACATTACCAACATAAGCTATCTTTTTATGTCCTTTTTCGATTAAATAATTTGTAATTTCATAAGCGCCAAAAAAGTTATCAGTCAAAATACTATCAACATCAAACTTATCATAATAGAAATCTAGAAATATCATAGGAAAATTATAACTGATTATTTTTTTCAAATATTCCTTCTGAAGCTGTCCAAGTATTATCACTCCATCAACCTTTTGTTCAAGAAGCATTCTAGGAATCACGTTATTAATCTCACCTTCAGAGTTTAATATGTGAAGCATTGCGGTATAATCGGAAGCTTCAAGTTTTTCAGACAGCAGTTTATAAAGATCTACGTAAAAAAAATCGTCTTGTCCAAAATATCTTTCCGATGTTATTATTCCTATACTATAAGTGAGATTTTCCTTCAGCATTCTTCCTTTAGAATTATAGAGATATCCAATCTCATTGGCAACCTCAGTAATTTTTTTTATCATTGCCTCACTTATATCATCTTTTCCCGCTAGAGCTTTTGATACTGTAACCTTAGAAACTCCCAGCCTATCTGCTACATCTTGCATGGTTACCCTTTTAGTCACACAGATACCTCCCAACACGCTATATTTGCACTCTTAACTGTTAAGTACATTATCTCACTTTTTGTTAAGTAAATACAATAGTTTTTTTATTTTTGCTCTGATAATTTACTAAAAGCAATATTGATATCATTTATTATATTTCCATCTAAAAACCCATTATCCTTCATATCCTTAAGTATCTTCATAGTTTGATTATGACTCAAAGGTTTTCTATAAGGTCGATCTTCCGTAAGTGCTTGATATATATCCAAGCAAGCCATGAGTCTAGAATTAAAATCCAAACTTTCCGCCCTTAATCCAAAAGGATACCCTTGTCCATTTAGTTTTTCATGATGATTAGCAGCCCATTCTGTTATATCTTCAAAACCAGTTATCTGTTGAAGAGCTACCCTAGTATAATAAGGATGTTTTTTGATTATATCGAATTCTTCAATTGTGAGCTTTCCTGGCTTGTCTAATATTTCGTTAGGAACAGCTAACTTTCCTATATCGTGCAGATTCGCTGCAATTCTAAGTTTCATCTTATTGTCGTTAGAAAATCCATAATAATCGCTCATTATAGCTGCCTTTTCTGATAGTCCTTGAGAATGCCTTTGCGTATACTTAGATTTGGAGTCAATTATCTTGGATAATACTTGAGTTATTTGATATATGATTTCAAAAGATAAATCCACCTTATATTGCGGTACCTTTATTTTCAATATTTCACCTATGGAACCATCTTTAATATCTAGCCAAAACTCCGACTCCTCTATCACTTTTTTGAATGCCTCTACCATTTCTTCAGAAAACATCTTATTTTTGTTCTTGTCCATAAACTCAATTATCTTTTGTTTAGCTAATTTTTCTTCGCTGTTTATATCTAACTGCCTTTCCATTACATCTCCAAAATGAATTATCTGAGACATTAATGGTATTTCATTTCCCTTCAGATTAAAATATCCCTTTCCATCATATCTTTCGTGATGATACTTTAAAACATGTTTAACATCTGAGAGAAAAGGATATGCCATTACATTTTTTTCTCCTATTATACAATGTTCCTTAATATTTTCAAGCACCCTAACACTAGAATTATTCTCTGTTTCCATGCGGTCCTGCAGGCTTTTTTCGCTAATGCCGTTGTCATGAAGTATAGAAAGCGCAACCACATCATGTATTTCTTCAAAACCTAATCCAAGCTGCTGAGATAATCTAAGTGCTATATATGCGGTTCTTTTTCCATGATTTGACCGTGCCCCTAATATGTCCATTTCCACAAAATCCAATGCAAAAGACACAGACATAAGAAACTCATTCAGACTAAATAACATTTTTTTCCTCCGTACATTGTAATAATTTTTCACTTAGTTTTATTTTCGAATGCTATGTTACTAACTATAATTATAATATACCTAAAGTTACAAAAAAAATCATTAACTTATGAAAAATTTATAGATAATTACAATTTCAGCAACGTTTTTAAGTGCTGCTTTTTACACTAATTTAAAACATTCCCTTAGTATGTTAGACTATTTATTACGTCTTTCGGCAAACTTCTTCTTGGCCTGTGTCACATAGAAATTAATTAATTCATCATAACCCATTTCTTTGGCCTTACTTATCATTTCGTTTTGGAGAGAATAAAATTCCGTATCACTTTTAGCAAATATCATCTTCCAAGAATAATTTTTAATTATAGATGCCACCTGACCCTGCTTTTGCTGAGCTGAATCATTTAAATCATCAATGCTTGAATTTGAAGAAGTATTTACTGCTACCTTGTTGTTTTTCACAAAATAATCCTTTTCCGTGATAGTTCCCATGTCCTTTCTCCAAGATTCTTCCAATTTAGAAGGTTTTAAGTTTAAGGTGGAGCTCCACAGTGAATAATCGTAGGGTTCCTCTGTCTCAGGATTAATAGAGTACTGACTTAAGGTATTAAAATTTATAGCATTTACTCCATCATCATAAGTTCCTCCCCCATAGCTTTCAGGCATAGTTTTATTGTTACTTAACCTAACCTGCTTTCCAAGCTCTGTTAATTCTGCCTTGTTATTCTTCATATCCCAGGTTACTCCCTTAGGTCCATTGGTAGCAATCATCATTCCCTCATTTGTGTATAGCCAATCTATAAATTCCATAACTCTCTCAGGATACTTTGTTTTAGCTCCTATTGATATTATTTGACTAAGCCCTAAATTTGAAAATCCATTGGAATACACAATCTCATCATCAAAAGGCACTGCCTTAAACCCTTTCCCTTCATTTACTCGATCCTCGGTATTATAAAGATTTTCTGTCCACGGAAACCAGGAGAAAAGCACCTGTCCATCGGCCATTTTTTTACTGAAATCATCATATTTTTGAGATATTGAATCCGGATCTACCAATCCCATTCTATTTGCATCGTAATATAGCTTTAATGTTTTCATGTAGTAGCCGTTTTTATCCAGAACATCCTGATATTTATCTTCATTTGCCTTTACAAGCAGGAAGCCTAATTCGTCATAGCCCTCCATACATGCAAATTGCTTTGCATTCATCATTATATTTCCATCCCAATCATGCCACATTGAAAAAGCATATGTAGGATTTCCCAAATCGCTTTTAGGATTAATTTCCTGCATTTTTTTTAATACAGGAAGCAAATCTTCCATGGTCTTTATTCTAGGCTTTCCTATTTGCTCATATAAGTCCCATCTCATCACTGATCCATAAGTTAATTCATTTCCTTCAGAAGGTGTATTTGAAGGCATATTGGCTAAGGATGAATTTATACCAAAAACACTTTTCCCATTTCCAAAATTATTCTTACTCTTTTCAATGGCTTTAGGAAACTTATTCATTATATCTTTTCCATATTCATTGATCATATTATCCTGTGTCCAATCCAAAAGCAGATTAGATTTTATAGCTTCTCTATATCTTTGGTCTTCAGCGCCGAAAATCACAATATCCCCTAAATCATTTGATGCCATCATAGCGGCATACTTGCTGTCCCCGCCTTGAAGATTATAGGATATTATATTTAATTCTATATTAAACTTATCCTTTATAACCTTGGCAAACCATCCTGACTGTTTCCCTACATAGTTTGCAGTCATAGAAAATACATTCAGCTTTAAAGGGCTCTCTCCGTTATAGCTTGTGTCCTGATTTTTTTTATTATTTTTTATGCTAATACCAACACTTCCGGCAATAGCTACAAAAGCTATTAAAGCTATACTAATTAATTTTTTCTTCATTTTTCCTCCTGATATACGCCAAAAGCAGCTCTCAAATAGTCATTTAGTTCTTTGGATTTGGTACTGATTTAAAGCAAAGCCTAAAACTTAAATGGTAACTTTATTAATACTGAAGTTCCTATGCCTATTCTTGTATAAATTTTAAACACTCCTTCTTCTCCGTAGTAAGCGTCTATTCTATTCTTTATATTCTTAATAGCGTATCCATTTCCATTGGTTTTTGTAACATTAGAAAATAATACTTCCTCCAGTACCTCTTCATTCATGCCTACGCCATCATCTATTATTTTGAAAAAAACACCCTTATCATATTTACCAGCCTCCACTATTATAGTTCCATGATCTAGCTTAGGATCAATTCCATGATCTAAAGCATTTTCTATGATTGGCTGAAGTATGTTTTTTATAATTTTATATTCATAGATGCTTTCATCTACTTTATATATTACATCGAATCTATCCCCGAATCTTATTTTTTGTATATGCATATAAGATCTTACAATATCTAATTCTTCCCTGACATCTATCAAGGTTCTGCCATTGCTTAGAACCAGCCTGTAAAGTCTGGCCAAAGAATTAGTTATTTCTATTACTTGCTTGTATTCTTCCTTTCTTGCTGTCCAGGATATGGCCGATAAGGTATTGTATAAAAAATGAGGATTTATATGAGCTTCAAGAGCTTTAAGCTCAGATTCCTTCTCCATTATTTTGCTCTTATACACAGTTTCAATTAAGTTGTGGATACGTTCTGTCATATTATTAAAGCTTGTTCCTAATTCGCCAAATTCATCTTGGGATTTTACTTCCACTGAAACTTGAAGATTTCCTTCATTTACTTGCTTAATAGCTTTCACTAAAGTCTTTATTCTTTTTAGCAGGAAATTAGTTGTAAAGTAAATAGCAAAGCCTAATATTACCGCAATAATTATTAAAAATACTATTACATTCCTGCTAGAACTTTTAGCTTGTGCATTGAAACTGCTAACAGGGAATATTCCAACTATATCAAGATTCATCTGCTCTATTGGCATTGAAATTATTATTGAATTCACTCCATTAATTTTTCTGACTTCTCTTAAATCTGAGTTATGAGAATAATTATTGATGCCAGTACGGGATATGTTTTTATTAAAAAATCCATTAACATTATTTGATACTATATTGTTCTTTCCATCCACTATAAATACGTTTCCTAGACTTTTTAAAGCAGAGCTGTTCAAAGCATCAAAAATCACATCTTGCTTAACCTCTAATTCTAAATAGCCGCTATTTCTATATGAATTGGCTGAGCTTATTGGACTCATATAAGAAAAGGCATATCTATTTTGATTAAAATAGTTGGATTCATAATGAACATCTGTCCATCCATATTTTGTGGTCATGTTGCTCATCATATAGCTATATAAATCTCTATTATTTGCTTTATCCACACTGCTGAAGCCATTTAGTTTTTCTGTTATTATTCCATCCTTCATATAAATTCTTATTGCGTTTATTGTATTATTAGCACTTAAAATATTCTCCATGGTTGGAGAATATTGAAATTCGTAATCTTCTATTTTATATATTTCATTATTATAATCATAATCTAAAAAGCTCTGTAAATCCTTATTAAAAATTATTATTGATGCTGTGTTCTCAACTATTTTTTCTCTCTGCAATATGCTTGCTTTTGTCTGCATAAGATTATCCGTCATAACTGATTCAGCTTGATTTATAGCTGATTGTGACTGCTGCATATATAAGTAAACTCCTGCTATAAGTATCTCTATTCCCAGGATTATGCAGTAAGCTGAAACAAACTTCCAGCTCACGTTAAGATTGTTTAAAAATCTGTATAACTTTTTCACGTTCCACTCTCCTATAGGATTTATAAATCAAGCCCAGAAGCTGATATAATATCGTTTACATTAATTGTACAATTGATATACTTAATTAATATTATAGCATTTTATTTTGATAATTTAATATTTTTTTTAGTTTAAGCTTTTATTCTATCAGCTTTTTATAATGTTCTATATAATATTGTGTAAATAATTAAAATTTTTCTTTATATTTCGAGGTGATAACATGGAAAGCTTTAAAACCAGATATGGTTGTCTTAATGGAATCAGTTCCATAGATTTTTATGATAGCAAAAACATCAAAAGCTGCACACTAAATGAAGAGAATTTACTGCAAACTTCTTACGGAAACTTAATTCCGCAATATGAGTGCAGTAGCGAAAGACGTAAGTATATAGACTCTATAAATTTTTATTCCAACGGAAACCTAAAAAGCCTATATCTTCAGCAGCAGGCCCAAATTGCAGCTCCCATAGGACCCCTTCCAGCTGAACTAGTAACTTTTTATGAAAGTGGAAATATAAAACGTATATTTCCTCTAAATGGCAAACTGACTGCTTATTGGTCCGAAGATGATGAATATAATTTAGCTGAGCCATTAAAAATAAATACTCCTATAGGTGAAATATATAAGAAAATTATAAGCCTATATTTTTATGAAGATGGAAATATAAAAAGCATCACCTTCTGGCCAAAAGACACTATTTCTTTCAATTCTCCTATAGGAAATATTGAAGCAAGAACAGGCATATCTTTTTATGACGATGGAAGCGTTAAATCTTTTGAGCCATATCGTCCAACTAAAACAGAAACTCCAATAGGCACTATACTTGCCTACAACAATACTGCTCATGGGCTCCACGGTGATTCGAATTCTGTTACTTTTTCTAAGAAAGGCATTTTAGAATCTCTAATCACTACTACTGATAAAATAGATTTGATTGATGAATTTAAAGTAAAAAAAACATATAGGCCTCATTTAAAACCGAGCATTATCAATGATGCCGGATTTGATATAGTTCCTCTTTCCATCAAATTTGATGAAGATTCAGTTCAGTTTAATGATGAACCTATAAAATATGAATTTAAGAAATATAGTTTTTCTATACATCCGAATTTTATTAAGCTTGAGACTGATTGCTCCAATTGTTCTGAATGCAGCGGTTCCTGCAGCCGCGGATAACATTGTTTTTAAATAGGTGTACTCTTGTCACTTATTTAGAAACAATGCATTAATAATATTAGCATTATCTTATATTGCATACATGATTATGATTAGTAATGAAAGCATTGCTCTTGCCGCATGATGCTTAAAATGTATTTTTCCATAAAGCTTAATTCCATTATTTACTGCAGCTATATGAATTAATAATAATCCTAGTATGAGCAAATAAATTAAATTGTTTTTTAAAACAGCTCTCTCAACAACTGAAATCAGAATTGAAATAGCTCCTAAAAGCATCATAAATATTGATACGTGATTTAAGGTGCCTTTACTTATCTGAGCGAAAGCTGCTAATGCAGTTATTAGTCCGTAGGCAACACCTAAAAATAACATAAGCACTGATATTACATTCATAGCTTTTCCTCCTCATGATTTTCAGAAATTTGTCTTGTCTCTATAAGTATTTTTCCTTTGCCAAGCATCTTTTCTAATGTCTGCTTCACCTGAAGCAGCTCTTTTTCTTTTTTCAATATGTCCTTATATTTCTCTGAAATTACATTAATGCAGTCTTGTACTTTTTTAATATCTTCTTCATCTAACTTTTTACTTTCTCCTATACTTTCATCTAAATCGAAAAGTAATTTAATTTCTTCCAAAGTAAAATTTAAATTTTTTAATTTGTTAATCATTAAAGCCATCTCTAAATCCTCTGAAGAATAGCATCGTCTATTCTTTGTCCTGCTAGGACTAAGCAATCCTATTTTATCGTAATATCTAAGAGTATCTATGCTTATGCCTGTCTCTTGAGAAAATTTACCTACTTCCATTTTCATTCCTCCTAATCCTTCTAAGCTCCTAGTATATGTTTACTATAAATCATGGAGCCAGCTCCATGTCAATAGATATTTAAAACTCTTCACTATTATTTCTTATGCTGTGTCTCTATAAGTCTTAGGCGCATAATATATATTTTAGTTAATATTCAAGGAGATAATTATATGTTTTGTAACTACTGTGGAATGTGTAGAGAAAATTTTAGATTTTTAGTCATGGGGGACAGCCGAGGAAAAAAATTAGGAATAAATGCTCCAGTGCTGGAAAATTTGCTTAGCAATTCAAGCAAATATTATCCTAATTTTATGATATTTTTAGGAGATATGGTAAGCGAAAAACCTAATGTATCCACCAATCTAAATAACTGGAAACAAATCATCAGCAAATATTATCCCATCAGAAGCTGCTTTCCCTGCATAGGAAATCATGAAAATGATGAAACAGCCTTTAATAATGCATTTAACTATCTGCCTAATGAACAATTAGAGAGTTACGGAAGAACAGTTTATTATTTTGATTTTCAAAATTCAAGATTTATCATTTTAAATTCCTGCCGCAGAGATATTCATGGTAATTATCTACTTGAAGCTAATCAGCTTCATTGGTTAGATTCAGTATTACAAAACAATACTGCTACCTTTTCATTCGTTGCTCTTCATACTCCTCCTTACCCCACGGGAAGTCATTTTAAAGATTCTCTTGATACCCTTCCCGAAACCAGAGATTATTTTTGGTCCATAATTGATAAATACAATGTCAACACTGTATTCTGCGGTCACGAGCATAATTACAGCAGAAGGCTCATAGACAATTCCTTCAGTGAAAATAATTTTATTTTTAAGAACAATATTTTTCAAATAATTTCCGGAGGTGCTGGTGCTCCCTTAAGCAATACTCTTATTTCTTCTCATAATATTGTTGTAGGACCATTAGCAGTATATCACTATATCATAGTGGATGTATCTTCATCGGAAGTGATATTTAATGCTTACGATATCAATAACAATATACTGGATTCCTTTAAATTAAGTAAATAGCATTGTGTACTTATATATAAACTCATTTTGTAATATAATAGATATACTAATGTATAAGCATAGAGAGGTTTTCTGTATGAACAAAAGCAAGGGTAAAAAAGTCAAGTCTAAAAAACGAAAACTGATTAAGTTCTTACAATTTATTTTTATACTTTTTATAGTTATTGCAGCATGTCTTTACTTGAAATATGGGCCAACAGTTTCTGCTTTATACAAAGATGCAACTGCAAAAGTAAATAGCTGCACTATAGATACTTTTAATGTAAATAGATCTCGCAATCCAAACGGCGTAGGTAATAAAGATCCCCTATATTTAAAATCGGAGGACATACCTAAAAATGCCAAAAATGCTTTTGTAGCCATCGAAGATAAGGATTTTTACAAACATGGAGGAATAAGCATAAACGCCATATTTAGATCCGTATACTCAATTGCTACTAACGACTGGAAATTGACTCAAGGCGGCAGCACCATAACTCAGCAATTAGCACGAAATGTTTTTCTCAACTTCGATAAGAATTATCAGAGAAAGCTTGAAGAGATGTTTATAGCTATTAAATTAGAGGACAAATTCTCTAAGGATCAAATATTAGAGTTCTATATTAATAATATAAATTTCAGCAATAATGCCTACGGTATCAATACCGCCTCAAAAAAATTTTTCAATAAGAGCTGCCAGCAGCTGAATCTTTCAGAGATATGCTTTTTAACGGCAATACCTAATGACCCTGAGTATTATGATCCTATAAAGCATATGGATAACACCTTGCAGCGGAGAAATTTAGTGCTGGATTCCATGAAAAAATATAATTATATTACTGATGAACAATATAAAGAAGCCATCAACTATAAGATAGTATTAAATCTTAATAAGTCTTAAAAAAGCTTTCTATAGCCGCAAGAGCATGAATAAATCAGTTCACGCTCTTGCTTATGTTTTTATTATAATTGGATATGTTTTAAAAGGATGTTGATAAAGGCGTTTTTCGTAAAGGAACTCTAAGGGCTGCTTTGTTATAATTGGCTATGTTTACTTGATATTATCCTCAAAGACATAAAAATCATAATGCAGCCTAGCGCCATATTCATAGAAATAGCTTCCTTCAAAATAAAAGCACTGGCCCCAATGGTTATTACAGGCACTAAATTAAGTCCCATGGAGCTTTTCACTATACCGATATTTTTAATAGCCGCAGCATAAAAATAATAAGCAAGTGCTGAAGAAAATACGCCTAGGAAAGCAATATTACAAATTATTTCACTGTTAAAGGCTTGAAACTGTACCTGCTCCTTAAGCATAAAAGGTATAAATGCTATTGTGCCAAATAAGGTTTGATAAGTGGTGATAGTTATCTCAGAATAGTCATCAAAGAGAGTTCTTGTTATAAGGGTATAGATTACCCAGCACAGAACTGAAAGAAGTATAAAAAAATACCCTGCCAAGCATCCAGGCTGAACAAATGATTTCAGATTTATATCTACAATAAAACCTATACCGGTTATAGATATTAGCAACGCAATAATATAAGAAATTTTAATTTTCCTTTTGTATAGAACTATTTCTGCTATTAATGTAAATAATGGGACCGTTGCATTTAATATGGATACAGAGGAGGCTGATATGTTCTTTATACCTAATCCTTCAAAATAGTAATATAAGGTTATCCCGAATATGCCCGATATGGACATTGACGCTATATGCTTTCTTTGTATTTTTTCTTTGTTTTTCCCAGCAATACACATTCCTATAAGTACCAATGCCGCAATTAGAAACCTTATAAAAGAAAGAAAAGCAATAGGTATGACCTCAGAACATACCTTAATGCTTATAAAAGAAAATCCCCATATTAAAATTGATGCTATAAGAAATATTTCGGATAGTTTTCTTTTATCATTCACACCAAACAAACCTTCCATTCCCATCTATGATTTCATGCACTGAAGCTAATATAAAATCTGCCTGCTGAGATATAGTATCTATTCCACTAGCTCCTGATAAAACCGCTATAGCCAAGGCAGCGTTGCCATTTGCTGCAAGTTCTATATCAACCTCGGTATCTCCCACTACAGCCACTTCTTCCGGTTTAATATGACAAGCCATGCAAAACTTATTTAGCAGCTCTGGATTAGGTTTTGATTTTGATATACCATCATCTGCACCTATAAAATCGAAATATTCTTCTATTTTTAAGATTTTTAAGCAAAGCTTGGCCGACTCATAGGTGTCAGAAGTTGCAAGCCCAATAAAAACTCCCAAGGCTTTCAGTTTTTCAAAAAGCTTTTCAAGATCACCAATAGGTCTTACTAAAACTGCTTTTTCCCTAGATAATCTGCTTATTTTATTTTCTATTATAACCTCTATATCTTGCAATAGTTCTTTTTTTATATTTTCTTCATGGAGTACAGCTTTCAATTGGTCAGCAATATCTCCCACGGTTCCCCAGGCTAAGATTCCCATTGGCTCCACTTTTCCGCAGCAAACTCCTATGGATTTCAACAATTTTTCCTCCAAATCGCAGGACTTATCTACCTGTAAATCTGCTGCTATTTCCTTAGCTAGAGCTTCTGCTACAGGAACCCATATTGAGTTAAAATCTAGTAAAGTTCCGTCTTTATCAAATAGTATTCCCTTAATATTCTTCATTTAGTGTCCTCCTGCCAATTCTATTAACTGCCCCCATTTGAATATTTTACAATCAGTTTTGCCTTTGAAAATAGGGTTTGTAAAAAGAATCAATTCTCCGCTGATTCTTCTAAGTTCCAGCCTGTTCCAAGTATACGCTGTTCCTTTCCACATCAAATCTATCTTATATGAGTTTTCCTTTTCAATTTCCAAGCTTTTTATAATTTTGCCATCTTCTATAACGCTGAGTATGCAATTCTCTTCAATTCCTCTAAAGTTTACTTCATAACTAATGCTTCTTTCTGTATCCTCTGAAGCAAATTGCTCGGATAAATCACTGCCTAAATAATACTCCTGAGCATTACATTTTATTTTAACGCTCATTTCTGTATCTCTGCTTACATACACTCTGCCTAAAGAAACTCCTTCTATTATTTCAGCTGCAGATAAACCTTCAGCCAGTACATAGGTGCCTGGATCTCCAATCAAGGATGGCTTAGCTGAATCCTTATAGGTTTCTGTAGGCAAAAGATGAGAATCACTGCCTCCAATGCCCCATATTTTACGCCCATCCATCCAAAGAAGTGTCCACAGTCTAAGTGCTTTTTCTGTAGCTTCTCTATTTTGTTGGTAAGTTGGATCATTTATTATTTCTATGGTATCTATATTTTCTATTAGAGTTTCTTCATATAACCACTGCCATGGATATAACTCTGGATGGTTTATAGACCTCAGTGCTCCTTTTTCCTCAGCTTCAACTAATAGCCTATTCATTCCCTCTTCTGTCATCATTCCTCCATCTTTAGAATTAGCTCTTAAGTCTATCCACTGCTTTAACCCTATAGCGTTAAAATGACTTGATGGAGATGTAATTTCCATACCAGGGATTACTAAAATATTCTCTTTAGTCCAATGACACGGCATCACGTTATGTTCAGTAGTCACAAAGAAATCTAGTCCCAAAGCCACTGCATTTTCTGTTCTCTCTTTTACAGTCATTTTTCCATCCGAAAGAGTTGTATGTGTATGAAAATCACCCTTATACCATTTAAAGCCTTGTTTTTTTCTTTTAAAAAAGTCATAATTATTTAACGTCAATTCTTTAACTTCATAATTTCCGTCACACCATACTTCAATACCTATTTCTTCTTTTGGCTCTTTTAAGTTCTCTGTAATCTCAAGCGAATATTCAATAGACTCCATATTTCTACACATAATTTCAATTGTATATTCTCCTGGTAAAAAATCTCCAGGTACAGCACAAGTACTAGTTTTTTCTGGCATTTTATCAATAATAATTTTAGTTTCTTTAGTAAGATGCAAACATTGAAGTCTTAATCTATTTTCTTCATCCCACAAGAATACTTGCATCCAACTTTGTCTATCCGTATTTATATCAAGCTGCAGACAGGTTAAGGTTTGATAAATATTGAATTTATGAATTTTAATAGGCAGCTTTTCATGGCTGCCTATATCACCAGTAAATTTTGCAAGCATGTTATTTTGCCACCGCATCCAATGCTGCCTGTGCTTCAGTCTTAGCATCTTTCAACGCCTGTGCTGCTGGTATATTTTGAATTTCAACCTTATCTGCTGCTTTCTTAAGGGCATCATAAATCTTTCCGCCTGTAGGATCAACAAAGGAGGAAGAAGCTGTCTTTGCTTGAGTTAATGGTACTAAGGCCTGAGGATGTGTGCTTGTATATTCTTTATAGGCTGCTACATCTGCTGCAGATTTTCTTACTGGAATATATCCTGTTTTCATAGACCAATCAGCTGTAACCTCTGCGCTTGTAAAATATTTCATCCATTTAAAAGCAGCCTGCTGCTTATCTTTATCAGTGATAGCTGGTATGCTTATAGTCTGTGCACTTGCAACTGGTGCTGCTGAATGACTGCTTCCAGCTGGCTGAGGTGCCGCCACAATTTTGGTAAAATCAAGATCTCCCTGGTCACCGCTTGAGCCTATGTACCCTGCTGCTCTATCCTTCATAACATCATCAATGGTGGCATACCAATATTCCCAGCCTTGTCCACCTGAATGTATTCTCATAGTCTTATCTTCAAATATAGCTTTTCTTACCGCATCCCAGGAATCTATCCATTCCTGCGAATCTATTAAAACAGTTTTCTTGTCATCGCTTAAAATTTTACCTCCATTGCTTAGTGCCATATCTGTAAGGTTATCTGGTCCCCACATTGGTTCAAAGCCATATACACTTGTATCTTTGCCGCTAGTCTTAGTAAGTTTCTTTGCTGCTGCATAAACATCATCCCAAGTCTTAAGATCCTCTACATTAACCTGCGCAGCCTGTAGAAAGTCCTTTCTGTAATACATAACTTGAGTTGTTCCATACATAGGCAATGAATACATCTTTCCATTAATACTGCCTTGCTTATAGAAAGAAGTAACAAAATCATCTGGCTTAAAAGAGCTATCTTTAGAAATAAAGCTGTCTAAAGGTGCAAGTACCTTTTTATTTGCTAAGGCTGACATTTGATCATTAGTTAAAAGTACTGCTGCTGGAGCTTTTTTAGCAGCTATTCCTGCCTGAAGTGCCTGATAGGTTTCATCATAGCTTGCCTGAGCAACTCCTTTTACCACAACCTCCTTTTGAGAAGCATTGAAATCTTTTATTATCTGCTGCATATTGTCCCCTAATTTGCCTCCAAGTCCATACCAGAATTCTATTTCTACCGGCTGACTTGAAGCCTTTGTATCTGCCTGCTCACTTTTTGCAGCACATCCTGAAAGTATAGAAGTTACTGAAACTGCAGTTATCAATAAAGCCATAATTTTTTTTCTCACTGTTAATTCCTCCTAAAATTTTTTATTTATTAATTCTTTTTTATAAAATCCCTATTGGGAAATATTAACCTTTTACTCCTGTATCCCCAATGCTATTCATAAACCATTTCTGAGTTATGAAAAACAACAGCATTAGCGGAATGACAGCTATGGAACTTGCAGCCATAACCTGAGGCCACTTTATGCCGTAAGCCCCATCTTGAATAAAGAATTGTCTAAGCCCTATAGTTATAAGATAATACTTTGGATTCTTCACTATTAGTGAAGGCCACATGTAGTTATTGTAATTGCTTATGAAACTTAGAAGACCTAGAGTTACAAAAGAAGATTTACACATGGGAGTGAGAATCCTTGTTAATATTCTCAAGTGCCCAGCTCCATCTATCATGGCGGCCTCAACAATCTCTTTTCTCACCTGCAGGAAAGCCTGTCTTAATAAAAATATTCCAAATACATTTACCATATTTGATATGATAATTCCCCTATAGCTATCCAGCATATTCATCTTAGCGATGAGTATGTAGCTTGGAACATACGTAGCTGCTGCTGGCAGCATATAAGTTGCCATAACTATAGAAAATAGAATTTTCTTTCCTCTAAAATTCAATTGGGTAAAGGCGTAAGCCATAGTTGCTGAGGTTACTATTTGAACTATGACTATAGCAAAGGCTGTAAAAGCTGAATTAAATATATATAGTCCAAAGGGCGCCGCTTTAAAGGCTTCAGCGAAATTTCCCCATTGCGGTATTTTGGGCCATAAAGTTGGTGGGAAACTCCATATTTCATCCTTAGTTTTTATAGAGCTTACCAGAAGCCATATAAAGGGAAAGGCAATAATAAAGCTAAATATACTAAGCAAAACATATCTGATAATATTGTTTATAGTTATTTTCTTTTTACTGTTGTTGATTATAGTTATATCGCTCATAAAATCCTCCTATTGATAATAGACCCACTTCTTTGCAGCTACAAATTGAATAAAGCTTAACAGTGCCGTTATTATTACAAGAACAGTTGCCACAGCAGTAGCTTGCCCCATATTGAAATTTTCAAAAGCTGCCTGATAATACATGTATAATATGGTTCTGGTGCTTCCTGCTGGTCCTCCCTGAGTTATAACCTGTATTTGATCATAGGCCTGAAGAGAATTTATTATAGTTATTATTACTAAAAAGAAGGTGGTAGGCGAAATCAATGGTATAGTTATATTTTTTATTTTCTTCCAAGAAGTTGCCCCATCTATGTATCCCGCTTCATACAATTCCTCAGGCACCTTTTGAAGCGCTTCCAGATAAAACACCATAGTCCATCCTATTCCCTTCCATACAGTGACTACTAGTATTACCACCATAGCCCACTGAGAACTCTCAGCCCACTGAAGCTTAGGTAAATGTACTAATTGAAGAATATAATTTGCAAGTCCCACTCTAGGTTCAAATATCCAAGACCATACTATAGATACTGCAACAGTAGGTGTTACCCATGGAGAAAAAATAATTGTTCTGAAAATACCCATTCCCTTCAGCTTTTTATTTAGAAGAAGAGCCAACAGGAAGCCTCCAATTATAGTAGGTATCAGAGTACCTATGGTGAAATAAGCAGTGTTTCCTAAAACTGAATAAAATTCTTTGCTTTTAAAAAGACTTGTGTAATTACTCAGTCCCACTATCTTATATTCAGGACTCATGAAATCCCAATCCGTAAAGCTAAGATATGTAGAGTAAAGCATAGGCCAAATCCAGAAAAACGCTAAAGGTATCAATCCTGGTAGAATGAACATAAGTGCTATTAAGCCTTGAGATTTTTTTAACCTTTTTATGCTGCTGGAAAAAATATTTTTCCTGCTTTGCTCAGGGTATGCTTCAATTTCTTTTATTTGCATATTTAAAAGGAACCCCTTTCTCTCTATATAATATTTTTTCTTATAACTCATTTATCTCATCCTTATTGTACATATTTTATGTATTAATTTTGTTATGCATATGTAAATACTAGGTTAAAGTACACTTAATTCCACACATAATTATAATAAATACACACAAATGCACAAAATTAAAAGAGGTAAATGCTTAAAATTACTTTTTTAAGCATTTACCTCTTATTTTTGTGCAGCATTCCATATATAAATTTTATGGCATATCCTAGCTATTTATAATTTCAACTCCTAATGCAGTATACTTTTCTTTAACCTTTGCATTTAATTTAGAATCAGTTATTATTAAATTTCCTTTATCAAAGCCGCAGACGTCCAGCAAAGATACTACTCCAAATTTAGTGCTGTCTGCCACAAAAATAGTCTGCTGAGCGCACAGCATCATTTTTTTCTTTATCTCAACTTCTCCAATACCGTAATCCGTTATTCCTGAGCTTAGAGATATACCACTGCAGCTTGCAAAGGTAATATCTATATGAAACTGTTCCACAAACTTCTCTGCCATAGCTCCTAATATGCAGCGTTCTTCTTTCTTCATAACTCCTCCAATGAGTATTATGGTATATTCCTCCATATCAGAAAGCTCCTCAGCTACAGTTAAGGAATTTGTTATTACTGTAAGTCTTTTTATTTTTTTCTTTATAGCTTTAGCTACCTCTGTATTAGTAGTGCTCACGTCCATAGCTATTGCTTGACCTTCCGCTACATATCTTGCTGCAAGTTCACCTATCTCAGCTTTTTCATTTATATTTTTCGTCTCTCTCACAGTAAAATTTACTTCATTCGTACCTACCTTTTCAAGTACTGCTCCTCCGTGCACTCTCTTTAAATATCCTTCCTTTTCAAGGTACTCCAAATCACGTCTAACGGTTTCAATGGATACATTAAAAAGCTGCATAAGATATGATACTTTTACACTTCTATCTTTATCTAATATCTCGAGTATTTTAGAATGTCTTTCTTGTACAAGCATCTGCTCTTCACCCACTCTATGTATATTCGTGCATTATTGTGTACTTATATTTTATCACACATTTAAGTTCAGCTGCTTATATTTTCTGTTAAATTTATATTATAAGCTAAAGCTCCGCCTTAAATAAGCCCAAAATGAGCACTGATTTAAGGCAGAGCCATGCTATACTGTGGCATCCATATTATTTCCTAAATAATTCACGTAGTTATCGGAAGAAAAAGGAGAATTACTTGCCAAAATGGAAGAAAGATTTTCTTGGAAAGTTCCATCTTCAAAAGAATTATACTCAGACAGCACATTTGAAAATAGGTTTTCAGCTGGTGAAGTATCGCTATTAAGAAGAGATACCATATTTGATTCTGACGCACTAATTCCATCCGTAGGAAGACTTGTGGTAGAAGGTATTGTCATATTGCCATTTTGATCATAGGTCATTCCTACGCCATAGTCAGGTTCCACCTGCTGATAAATATCCTGAAGCTCAGAAGCAGATGTGCCTCCTGAGTAATTCTTCACCTTATAATTTTCATCTACAGAAGCATCTACATTGCTAATTAAAGGTACGGTACTTGAAGAACTACTATTGCCATTTAAATTATTCCAAAGAGAACTTAAATTGTATGTACTCATCACATTATTTACATCCATAAAAATACCTCCTTTACCCATTAAATTCTTTCAGTTAAACATCTATACGCTTTTCTTCAAATTTGGTATCTACATTTTTAGACATTTTCAAAATAAAAAGGGTAAAGCTTTTATATAAATTTCATCACCTTCCCAGATACATAAAATCTATATACTGCCTTACCCCTAAATGCTTTACTTATTCTTAATCCGCACCTTCACTTAATTCATGCACAAATATGCCGCTTCTAAGCTTTGGCTCAAACCAAGTAGATTTTGGAGGCATAACCTTGCCTGCATCCGCAATTGCCATGAGCTCCTGAATTGTGGTTGGATACATGGAAAAAGCAATCTTCATATCCTTGTTTGTTCTTCTTTCAAGTTCTCTTAGTCCTCTTATTCCTCCTATGAAATCTATTCTGTCAGAGGTTCTTGGATTTTCTATTCCAAGTATAGGAGCTAAGATATTATCTTGAAGTACAGAAACATCCAAAGCTGCTACTGGATCTTTTAAATCACATATTCCTTCTTTTATAGAAAGCTTATACCACTTATTTTCTAAATACATACCGTAAGTATGCTTCTTTTCTGGTTTAAAGCCTTCTTCACCTTCATACAACTCAACTTCGAACTTCTCCCGAACCTTTTCCATATACTCCTCAACGGATAATCCATTCAAATCTTTAACAACCCTGTTATAATCCATAATTCTTAAGTCTTTATCTGGGAATAATACAGAAAGAAAGAAATTAAATTCTTCTCTACCAGTATAGTAGTGCTTTTCCTTCCTTCTTTTTAGTCCTATATTTGCTGCGGAAGCCGCTCTGTGATGACCATCAGCTATATAGAAGTTTTTAACATACCCAAAAAGTTTTTCAAGCTTTGCTATATCCTTTTGGTCATCTATTATCCAAACCATATGACCTATTCCATCCTCTGCTACAAAGTCATAGAGAGGTCTCTTAAAAGTCCATTTTTCTACAATATCGTCTATTTCACTTTTATGTCTATAAGTTAAAAATATAGGTCCTGTATTGGCATCACAGTAATCCACATGATTTATTCTGTCCATCTCCTTATCAGGTCTTGTATGTTCATGCTTTTTTATTATATCCTTCATATAATCATCAATGGAGGTACATCCAACTATTCCAGTTTGAGCTCTGCCATTCATAATCTGCCTATAAATATATAAGCAAGGTTTATCCTCTTTAATAAAAATTCCTTCTTCAATCATGTCATTGAGATTTTCTTTGGCTTTCTCATATACTCTGGTATCATATAGATCTATGGAAGGATCCAAATCCACCTCGGCCTTATCTACATGAAGAAAAGAATGAGGATTATTCTTAACCAATTCTCTTGCTTCTTCACTATTCATAACATCGTAAGGCAGAGCCGCAACCCTTCCTACGAGATCTTTTACTGGTCTCAACGCTCTAAATGGTCTGATTATAGTCATTAATATTTCACCTCTAGATCTTATAGTAGCTACTTAAAAAATTCACTTATTATAGTTACTATTTCTTCTCCTATTCGTGTCTGTGCCTCAACAGTTTGAGCTCCTATGTGGGGAGTGCAGGATACCTTAGGATGATTTATTAATTCTTCATTCTTTGTAGGTTCCTCTTCAAACACATCTACTGCTGCACCAGATAATTTTCCATTATTTAATGCCTCCAGCAAAGCTTTTTCACAAACTACTCCGCCTCTGGCACAATTTATAATATATGCCCCCTGTTTAATTATATCAAATTGCTCTTTTCCAATCACAGCGCCCTTTTCCTTATCAAGCGGAATGTGTAAAGATATAAAATCTGATTTTTTAAGCAGTTCTTCTAAGGTACAAAACTCAAATTTATCATAGCCTTCTGCTTTACCAACTATATCTGTATAGATAACCTGCATTCCAAGAGCATCTGCTCTTTTAGCCAATTCTTTGGCTATTCTTCCAAAACCTATAAGCCCCAAGGTTTTTCCGAATATCTCTATTCCTTCATACTTTTTCTTGTCCCATTTTCCTTGCCTCATGGATACATTTGATATATTCACAAACCTAGCCAAAGCAAACATGTGTGCAAGGGCAAGTTCAGCCACAGATGCTGAACTTGCATTTGGCGTATTAGTAACCTTTATGCCCTTTTCCAAAGCGTAGGCAACATCTATATTATCCACTCCAACGCCGCCTCTTATTACAAGCTTTAGTTTTCCCTTCACAGCTTCGTCTATTATCGGTTTTCTAACTTTTGTTGCTGATCTAACTACCAGTACATCAAAATCCTGAAGCGCCGCCCCCAGCTCTTCAGGAGCATAAAATTTTTCTACTACATCAAAACCTTCAGCCTTTAGCTCATCTATGGCAACTTGATCCATACCATCTGTTATCAACACTCTATACATTATAAAAGCCCCCAATTTATCTAATTTTAGGTTCTGTTTTAAATCAGTATTGATTTTTACACTGATTTAAAACATAGCCTAATTTTAAAGCCCCAAAATTTCTTCAATATTTCTTAAAAGTTCTTGAACTTCTTCAACTTGGCAATCTGCCATATGCGCTATTCTAAAGGTGTTATCTTTTAGCTTTCCATAGCCATTTGATATTTGAAAGCCTCTTTCTCCCAAAGCCTTATTTAATGCCCCTACATCGATGCCTCTAGTGTTTTTTATTGCAGTGACAGTATTTGAAAGATATTTTTCATCTGCGAATAAATCAAAATATTTTTTAGCCCAAGCTCTCACTATCTGTGCCATCTCTTTATGCCTTGCAAATCTGTTTTCTATTCCCTCTTCCATTATTCTATCTAGCTGATAGTCTAAGGCAAACATATGGGATAATGATGGTGTAGATGGATACTGATAGTCTTTCTTTTGTATAAATTCATATAATGACAATAAATCAAGATAATACCCTCTAAATGGAACAGTCTTTGCTCTTTCTACAGCCTTTTTTGAGAAAGTGCACACTGCTAATCCGGGAGGCAGCCCCAAACATTTCTGTGATGAAGTTATGCATACGTCTATGCCTAGCTTATCAACTTCTATTTTGCTCCCCGCAGCTGAACTTACACTGTCTATACACCAAACTACCTCAGGATATTTTTTTATAACTTCTGATATTTCCTCAATAGGAGTCATAACTCCTGTGGAAGTCTCATTGTGAGTTATAGTAATTAAGTCGTATTTACCTGTAGAAAGAACTTCTTCCACCATTTCAGGTGTAGTAGCTTTTCCCATCTCTACTTCAAAAATATCCGCAGGTACATTATTGAATACAGCCATTTCATACCATCTTTTTCCAAAAGCTCCTATAGAAAATACAGCTGCCCTCTTTGCCGTACAGGAACGTATAGCTCCTTCCATAAGTCCGCTTCCTGATGTAGTAGATAGAAGAATTTCATTTTCTGTATAAAATACCTTTCTAAGTTTGTCGCTTATTCTCCTTTGAAGTGCAGAAGCATCTTTACTTCTATGACCTATCATAGGTGTTGCCATTTTTTCAAGAATATTTTCCTTTACTTCTACGGGTCCTGGAATAAATAATTTTTTATGCATTTTTAACCCCCCTGTTTTATAAT
Organism: Clostridium sp. 19966; assembly: GCF_032335695.1. Lineage (NCBI taxonomy): Bacteria > Bacillati > Bacillota > Clostridia > Eubacteriales > Clostridiaceae > Clostridium > Clostridium sp. 19966. The sequence goes on along the minus strand of NZ_JACTOJ010000028.1, from coordinate 21,446 downwards.
GACGTTCATAAATATGCCCCATAACGTCTCATACAAGTTTTGATTAGTTCCAATTCAATTTATTCAAATTTTAATATTATTATACTATCAATAAAGTTCAATTGTCAAAACTTTATTTTAATTTCTTATATATTTTTTATTTTTGCAAAGCCAGTATTACTAAGCATTTCAAGGCTGTCCGTCTACGGTAGACGGATTCTTTTTACTGTCTGCCCACGCTTGCTTTTGAATTAATTATTATAAAAAATAAATTTATTTTTGCAAGTTATTTTTCAAAATCCTGCATTGATTAATCTACTGTTTTTAATTGTTTTCTAATATATGGCAAAAATCCTCCATATTTCCTTTAATGCATCTTCCATTTTTGTAATTTTTACAGCTTTCACAGCTTCTGCTTATATCGGAAATATCCATCACTCTCATGTATACCTCAGGATCAAAACTGGTACAATTTTCAGCTGCAATATATTTTAAATCACTAACAAACATTTTATTTGTCTCCTTTCTAAACCTGATAAATATGATTTTTAAATCTAATATTAGTATTGACATAATAAAACAAAAAATATTCATTGCTTGCAGTTCTAATATGGATTTTCAAGACTATTCATCACATTGTCATAAATGCTATAATTAACATAATAAGATTTGGCTATGTTTTAAAAGAATGTTGATAAAGGCTTCGTTCGATCTGAAACTCTAAGATAATATCAACATTTTAAAACATAGCCTGCCGAACTGAAGGAAGTTTTAAATCAGTGTGAAAATCAACACTGATTTAAAGCAGAACCTAAAATTTAAAGGTGAGTGAAAAAATGGTTACTGAAAATGAACAAAAGCTTTATGATATATTAGCTTCACTAGGAATTGTTTATCAAAGATATGAGCATCCTCCTCTATTTACTGTGGAAGATGCAGAAAAGTTTGATATAGATATACCTGGACAGCACTGCAAAAATTTATTCCTCAAAAACAGAAAAGGTGATATTCACTACCTTGTGGTTGTGGATGATCAGAAAAGGGTAGATTTAAAGCTTCTGGCAAAGCAAATCGGAAGTTCCAGCCTTTCTTTTGCTTCAGAAGAAAGACTTTTAAAATATTTAGGAGTAACTCCTGGCTCTGTTACCCCTTATGCAATAATAAATGATGAAGAAAAATCTGTAATAGTTCTAGTGGACAGCGATTTGGCAAACGCCAGCATAGTAAATTTTCATCCTACAATAAACACGGCTACCATAGGAGTATCTTATGAGAATTTTGAGAAATTCTTGAAATGGCATGGTAATGAATTTAAGTATGTAGAAGTGTAAAGCAAAAACGCAGAAGTTTATTTTCTTCTGCGTTTACTGATTTGATAATTTATTCTATATGGCTTTAGTCCGTTAATCTATCTTGAAATTTTCCTGCTGCAATATCATATTTTTAGTAGTGTTATTTAAAGCCGCAGAAGTATCGGCCACCTTATTTGACAGATTAGTCATCTCACTGGTGGAGGCTGTTATTTCCTCGGAAGATGCAGATATCTCTTCAGCTATAGCAGATACACTCTCAACCTTAGCAAGTATATCATCTTTCTCTTTCTTTACCTCCGCTACTGATGAGTTAACGGTCTGTATTTTAGGATTTACAATATTTATTACCTCTATGATCTTCTCAAAGGAATTTATTGTATCGTTTATTATATTAACCTGCTTTGAAAGCTCTGTCCCCATATTGTTTGTGTTTTGTGATACTGTATCCGCACTTTGAGATATTTCTGAAACCAGCTTTGTTATATGATCCGAGGAATTTTTAGTCTGCTCAGCAAGTTCTCTCACCTCATTTGCCACCACTGTGAAGCCTCTTCCTGCCTCACCAGCTCTAGCCGCTTCTATAGACGCATTTAGAGCCAGCAGATTAGTTTGATCAGCAATTGAATTAATCATATTCGTTATACTGTGTACTTCTTTTATATTCGAATTAAAAAGACTTATCATGGAAGAAAGCTTTTTAAAGGATTCGCTTATCTCATTTACCGCTCCCATAAGAAGCTTCATATTGCCGCTGCTATCTACTGCTAAAGCACTCATGGATGAGGTGTTACTGTCCACTTCCTGTACATTGCTGACTATGCCTTCCAATCTGTCACTAAAGCTATTAAGTATATAGGTTATTTCCATTAAATCATTAGCCTGAGCGTTGATTCCACTTGCCACTTCCTGTATAGAATCAGCCACTGTAGTAGAGGAAGAAGCCATCTCTTGAGATATATTTGATAAATCCTCTGAGCCGTTTTTTACTTCTAAAGCCGTATCCTTGGAAGCTTTAAGCATATTCTTTATTGAATTTTGCATAATATTCATAGAATTTGACATCTGTCCTATTTCATCTTTATGAGATAAGTATTTTTCAGCTATGCTATTAGTAAAATCTCCAGTAGACAGCTTGTTCAACAATTTAGAAGAATATTTTATATTTTTAGATAATCTTTCAGCTATAAAATACACTATTGCCAAACTTACAATCAAAAACAATACCGAAGATAAGGCTATAGATATCTTCAGAGAATTCAGCTCGGACAATAATTCACTCTTGTCTAATATAACAACTATGGACCAATTTTCTTTTTTTACAGGAGCGTACCCTCCGTAAGCTTCCTTACCACTAAAAGAATATTCCCTTAACCCTGTCTTGCCCGCTATCATCTGTCTCTGCATATCTGCGATTTCCTTAAGGCTTGGATTTTTTTCTGCTTCTTTTATTGAATTGTATTGATTTAAAGGCATGCTCTTATCCATGTAAGCAATACTTACACTTTTACTGTTAATCATATAGGCACTTCCGCTTTTTCCAAAAGCAATTTTCTTAATCATATCGCTTAATTCTAAGCCATCGCGTACTGAAACAATCACCCCTGCTGTTAAACCATTATTTTTTACCGGCACAGAATATACCATGCTCATGGCTGTTTTGCTGCTATTTACCACAGGATCAGCTATATAATCTTCTCCCGCCATGGATTTTTTAAAATATTCTGTATCACTTATGTTTTCTGTAGATCCATCCGTATATGTAATGTTTCCTTCACTGTCTGCATAACCCATTTTTAAACTGCCATTTCTTTTTGCTTCATTTTGAAGCATAGCCATTTGCTTATCCGCAGCATTTCCATTTAGGTCCTCAGCCATTATTTCCATAGAGTCTAAATGACTATCTAAAGCAGCTTGAACCGTGTTTGCAGCCTGAGTTGCTATTTGCGGAAAGGTTTTTGAAATATTTGAAACCAATGCATTAGATGCATTTATATAGGAAATTAAACCTAACCCGCCGCTTACAATAACTAGTATTATTCCTATTAAAATTATAAGTCTAGCTTTTATGCTTTTATTAATCATATTTTCAGCTCCCTTATTTATTTCTTTGGTTAGAATTATTAGCTTCTCGCATCTTTATAAATAAGTTTTGTATTTTCAGAAAGGAGGAAGTAAGCTCCTCTATTTCATCCTCGGAAAAAATATTAAGCCTTTCCCAAAAAACCTCTTGTGAGGAAGCTATAACCTTTGATATATAATCTAATGCTTTTGAGGATAAAGTTAAATAAACAATTCTTTTGTCTTTTGAATCTTGCTTTTTTACTATATACTCTAAAGAATTAAGAGTATTTATGCTTCTGCTCATATTAGAAATCGGTATATTAAGAATTCTGCTTAATTTTGAAGATGTAGTTTTCCCCTCCATATGAATCACATTTAAAATTTTTGAAAGCTGAGGGCTGATCTCATCGTTGCTAAGCTCCGGGATAAAATTTACAAATTCACTATTAAAAACTGTATTAAAATTAATCATACCGAGTATTAATCTTTCATATTTTTCCTTGCACACTTTGCTCTCCTCGCATTACATTAATATGATTATCAATATCAATCAAGAATCATTACTTATATGGTATCAAAATACTTATCATTTGACAAGTATTTTTTTTGATAAATATCGGAGAAAAAATAAAGCTCTATTTTAAATCAGTGTAAAAATCAACACTTATTTAAAATAGAGCCTAAAATAAAAAATGTGGCATTATTGCCACATTTTTTAGAAATTATATATCTTTCCGTATTTTTCTTTTAAATAATCAATAAAATATTTAGCCTTTAGTTCCTCACCTGTGACTTTCTTTATAAGCTCCTGTGGCTCATAAACTGCACCGTAGCAGTGGATATTATCCTTTAGCCAAGTATGCAGTGTGGATAGGTTTCCTGCTTCGATATCCTTAAAAATATTTGGTATATCCTTTGTAAGCTTATTTAAGAACTGTGCTCCATAGAGATTTCCAAGAGCATAGCTAGGAAAATACCCAAAGCTTCCATCGGACCAATGAACATCCTGAAGCACGCCTTCTGCATCGTTTGAGGGTTCTACTCCCAAATATTCCTTATACTTTGCGTTCCAAACCTTCGGAAGGTCTTGAACTTTTACTCTTCCATTTATAAGATCTTTTTCAATCTCATATCTTATTATTACATGAATGCTGTAGCTAAGCTCATCAGCTTCCGTTCTGATAAGAGATGGCAGCACCTCATTTATTCCTTTATAAAATTCCTCAAAAGAAACCTCTTCAAACTGGCTAAATCTCTTTATAGCCTCTGAATAGAAGTACTTCCAAAAATGCTGGCTTCTTCCTATTATATTTTCATAGAATCTTGACTGTGATTCATGAATTCCCATGGAAGCCCCTGTGCCCAAAAGAGTACCTCTTAAGCTGTCTGGAATATCCTGCTCATATATAGCATGACCACCTTCGTGAACCGCACTAAATAATGCACTTCTAAATTCATTCTCATAATAGTGAGAAGTTATTCTAACATCCTTATTGCTAAAATTAGTGGTAAAAGGATGTACACTTTCGTCCAATCTTCCTGCATTAAAGTCAAATTCCATCTTATTAAGCAGGAATATAGAAAATTCCTCTTGTTCCTTCTTAGGGAAACTCTTTTTAAAGCACTCTGAGCTTACTTTAACTGAACTTCTTGCTATCTTTTTAAGCATATCTACAAGTTCATTTTTAAGTTCTCCAAAAACTTCATCTAATTTTTTCACGGTGATTCCTGGTTCATAAATATCTAAAAGAGTATCATATTTATCTTCCTCATATCCCCAGTATTCAACAAATTCTTTTTTGAAATCTACCATTTTCTGAAGATGAGGCTGGAATATAGAAAAATCGGACTTTTCTTTAGCTTCTTCCCAGGCAGCTCCCGATATTGAGCTTGCTTTTACAAATTCTATGTATCTGCTTTCTGGTATCTTCTTAGATAAATCATAATTCTTTCTGCAGTTTTTTACAGCTGCCTTGGTGATATGATCAAGCCCTTCCTGAGCCTCAAAATATTCTACAAACTCTCTCATCTTATCAGAGGTTTCCATTTTAAAATATTCTCCTGAAAGATATGCTATAGCATCACTTCTTCCCTCTATACCCTTCTTTGGCATATTAACTCTTGCATCCCAATCCAGCAATGCAATAGAACCTCTAAGGTCCTCCATGCTCTTAAGATAATTTTTAAACTCTTCTATTTTAGCTTGTAATTCCATATCTACTCCTCCTATTACATTAGTACTGACTCAGTTTCGCTGCAATATCTCAATGTAAGACATTTTCCTAGACTTCTAGGGCATCTTCTGCACATACAATCCGTTGCTTTACCGTCACATTTTTTGTCAAGGTAATCGGGACATGTCTTACAATTATCTCCACCTACTGCCACAAAAATTCCTCCTTCGATATGTCATAGATATATTATACTATATCTACTAATTTTAGCATTAATTTATCGTTTTTTATAATTTTCATTCCTTTGAAGGTTATTGCACTATTAGGACATATATGCATACACCTCATGCAAAGCATACAATTACTATGAAATATCAGTTTGTTGTTATCAAAAGTAATATTTCCCTCTGGGCAATTTCTTAAACATAATCCACAGTTACTGCAGGATCTGGTGACATTAAAGTTCTTTATCATTCTGTAGGTTCTGTATTTAGAATTTAAGCATATGAGCTTATGCCTAATGCTGCCTAAAATTTGATTTCTTTCTATTATAGGTTTATCAATAAGCGAATCCTTCACAATTTTTTTAATTTTTAGGTCTGCTTGTCTTAATATATTTTCAACATCGGTAATATCTTCTTTTGCCTCCTCATTGCAAAGTTTAAAATTATAAGGCATATCTATATGTACTTGGCCTTCAACCTGAAAGCCTCTGTTTCTTAATATATTAGCTAATAGCCCTAAATTTATATTCCCTTTACCTTTACAGGTACAATATAATATACACTTTTTCTTATTCTCTGTGCTGCTGATGGTCTTTACAAATTTGCTTACTATTTTAGGACTTTCTCCATAATATATAGGAGTTCCTATTATTAAAATATCATATGCTTCATTAAGATAGTTTGCTTTCTCTATGTTTACAATATCTATATCCACACCATAAGTCTTAAAATGTTTTTTAAACATCTCTGATGCCCAGGCTGTATTTCCAGTACCGCTGAAGTAGTATAATACCCCTTTCATATCATCACCCACATTAAAAGTTGTACGCTGTAAAGCTTACTCCTGTTCATTTTGGCTCTTATATCTGTCTCGATATGTGTCCATAAGTCTTCCCATTATCTCTGCGGAAGTCGGTGGTGTATAAGTTATGGCATTGGCTCCTGCCGCTATAGTCTCTCGGATGCTTTCATCTGTTGGTCCGCCAGTAGCTATTAGAGGAAAATTAGGAAACTGCTCTCTTATTTTTTTAACTATATATGCAGTTCTCTTTCCTGCTGATACATTCAATATAGTAGCACCTGCATCGATTCTTGCTCCTATATTTTCATATTCAGATACCATAGTTACTATTATAGGTATATCAATAGTATCTCGTGTAGCCCTTATTAATTGATTATCCGTAGGGCTATTTAAAACTACTCCCATAGCCCCTTTAAATTCAGCATCTAAAGCTAAATTAATTACTCTTTTTCCAGTAGTTGTTCCTCCGCCTACACCGCAAAATACTGGCACATCGGCAGCTTCCACCAAGGATTGGGTAATTATTGGTTGAGGCGTAAAAGGGTAAACGGCGATTACTGCATCGGCATTATTATTTCTTATGATTGCTACATCCGTAGTAAAAATAAAAGATTTCAGTCTTTTACCAAATATTTTTATACCGGTAGCATCTCTAATTACAGCTGGAACTTCTATCATATGACTTCTTAATATACCTTTTATCTCTGGAACAAACTTATCCATAAATTCCTACCTCTTTCTATATTTTTATACCAATAAAATTATAATGTACAGCCTATATATTATATCTTATAGCAAAATGAATTTAAAAGAAGTTTTTTAATGCTCATACTAAAATTACCTTATATATATATTACGATATTAAGAGTAAATTTATAACCATTTTTTGTAAACTTTTTATTAACTTCTTTTATCATAGCACAAATATACTTAATTTGAAATATTATCCACGCTAAGGTATAATTATATTAATTTATCATGAAAGGAGCCCCTAAATGGTCATATTAGAAGTAAATAACATCTCAAAGCGCTTAGGAAAGAGACCAATACTTAAAAATATAAGCTTTCAAGTGGAAGAAGGCGAAATATATGGTTTTCTAGGACCTAACGGCGTTGGAAAAACCACAACCATAAAGATGCTGGTAGGACTTATAAAACCAGATGCAGGCAGCATTAAAATAGCAGGCAAAGATATACAGACAGAGCGTGAAGAAGCACTAAAAAATATTGGTGCTGTGGTGGAAAATCCTGAGCTATATACATATATGACAGGTATTGAAAACCTGCGCCAATTAGCTAGAATTAACAAATCCATAACAGCTAAGGACATAGATGAGGTAGTAAATTTAGTAGGTCTTAGCGGAAGAATAAACGAAAAAGTAAAAAAGTATTCTTTAGGTATGAAGCAGCGTCTAGGACTTGCTCAAGCCCTTTTGTCAAAGCCTAAAATACTTATATTGGACGAGCCTACTAACGGATTGGATCCAACGGGAATAATAGAATTTAGAAATATATTAAAAAAGCTCTCTTTAGAAAACAAAATATCTGTTTTCGTATCCTCTCACATGTTATCTGAAGTGCAGCAGCTTTGTACCAGAGTTGCTTTCGTAAATAACGGAGAAATAAAAGCCATAGAATCCATAAGCTCTTTAGTATCTGGCGACTCAAAGGAGGATGCGACAGAAACTATAATAATTTCAACTACGGTCGAAGATAAATGTATGGAGGTTCTTAAAGGCCTTCCATATGTGCACAATATTAACAAAGAAAATGAGCTTATAGTTATATCCGCAGATAAAGGTTCTGCTTCACAAATGATTTTCGCTTTAGCAAAAAGCGAAATACCTTTGGAAGAAGTATATAAAAGGCATCAAGATTTGGAGTCTAGATATCTTCAGATAATAAAATCCAATAAAGCTTCAGCTCAAGCAAATTCTTTAGGAGGTAAACAATAATGCTATCACTGCTTAAAAATGAAATGATAAAATTGCATCTCAGAAAAAAGTTTTTGGTTTCAGTCTTGGTTTTTGCTGCTCTAAGCGCACTTATATGCATATCTATATCTCTTGTATATAAATATGCAACTTCACAGTCCGTAATAAACGCCCAGGAAAACCTCATTAAACAGACTCAAGAAGAACTTGATAAGGAAACTGACGAAGCAAAAAAGAAGGATTTAAGCAATCAGCTTGCCTCCCAGCAGCTTGCGCTTAACAATTTAAAAAATCGTTCTGAAATCAATAATGACAATTGGAAAGAAAAGCTTCAAGAGCAAATAGACTCCACCAAAAATTCCATGGAGAATGCCTCTGAAAGTGATGGTTCAAAAGAAAACATCAGAAAAGAGCTTATAAGATATCAATACATGCTAGATCACAATATTAAATACTCAGATGATACTAAACCTTCAGGCATTAATATGCTTCTCAACATAATTGAAAGCTTAGGGCCTCTATTCATTGTTATAATAATAGCCATAATGGCTTCTGATATAGTTTCCTCAGAGTATACCCCCCCTACTATGAAGGTGCTGTTAACCAGACCAATTTCTAGGGCTAAGCTTCTTGCTTCTAAGTTCTTGGCAGCTATAATAGCTAATGTAGCAGTAATTATTGGTATAGAAATCCTTGTTACACTTATAATGGGTGTAATATACGGTTTTGGAGATTTTTCTTCGCCCATAGCAGTAGGCACTAAATATAAATCTGTGGTACTTGATGCCAGCAGCGGAAGCACCATGGTAGCAATCTATGGAAGCTCCTATCTTATTTCATCAGGGAAATTCTTACTTGAAGTCTTGCTCTATCAGATTTTATTCATAGCTGCTGTCACCTCCTTCTTTCTCCTTCTATCCGCAGTAATTAAGAGCAGTGCTTTATCCATGACTTTGGGTGTAATTTTACCTATTGCTATTAATATAGCTGGTATTATAAAATATTTCAAAGTAATAAAGCCTTTCATATTTACAGCCTATGGAGATCAGGTATCTGTGCTTAACAGCAGTACCATAGCTACCTCAAGTAATATAGCAACTCCTTTAGGCGGAATAATAGTGCTTATAGTGTGGCTTGTAGCAAGCTATGCTATAGCTCATAGGGTATTCACTAAACAGGACATGCTTATATAAATCTTTGTTTAAAATTGAAATATTTAAGGCAGAAAAGCTAACAAGCCTTTCTGCCTCATTTTATCATTTATCATTTGCAATTTTATTCAAAGCCTTTGCTACAACTCTTTTTCCTATTTCATCTTCAGACATTTTTTCTAGAGCCTCACTTATGAGTACCCATTCTACTCCCTCTACCTCATCAGATTTAACTATCTCTCCTGACACATATCTAGCCACAAAAGTCAGCATTATTATTTCCTTATACCTTAGATATTCACTGCCTAAATATTTTACATTGTCCACAGTTATTCCTGTTTCCTCTTTTACTTCTCTTAAAACAGTATCTTCGATTTGCTCACCTTGGCTTACATAACCTGATACAAGCACCTTAGAGTTTTTATATATGTAGCTCTGCTTGAGAAGAAGTATCTTGTCTTCTTTTATGACAGCCACCATAATGCATGGCTTTGGAGTATCAAAATACATTATGTCATCATGAGGACAGTAAGGTACCCCGCCTTCATCCCAGCTATATTTTTCTATAAGTCTTCTTCCACACACTGGACAATAATTAAATTTCATATACTCACCTCAAACAGCTACTGCAAAAATCATATACTTTATTTTAGCATAGGAGCACCATTTACTCAACTTTGTAAGTAAAGTAACCCCTACTTAAAGCACCACAGGCACCTTTTTGTTAAGAGTTATAGAGTTTTCAGTAACTATGCACTCATAGGCGAATACATCTATTCCTTGCTCATTTACAAATCTTAAGGTTTCACTAAAGTTTTTATCTGTAACATCATTTGGGGAAAAGCTCTCCGCTCCTGACATTTGTATTAGAAATAATACTCCAGCTCCCTTTCCTTCCTTCAAAGCTTTACCTAGCTCTGCCATATGCTTTGCTCCTCTTTCCGTAGGCGCATCAGGAAACATGGTCTTTCCGTCCATCTCCAAGGTTACTCCCTTTACCTCTAAAAAGTACTCATTTCCCTCATCGTCTGTAAGCTTAAAATCAAACCTGCTGCTTCCGAAGGTCTTCTCCCTTTGTATGTTTTTATATTTTCTAAGCTTCTCTATTTTTCCTTGCTTAAGGGCTTCGTCCACCACAGCATTAGGTGCCTGAGAGTCAATATTTATAAGCTTATCCCCTTTATACCCAGCAATTAAATCATATTGTGTTTTTCTTGAAGGATTATCTTCCTTCCTCAAAAGCACAGTACAATTTGGAGTGAGTATCTCCCTGCATCTTCCCGTATTCGGTACATGTACCATGATTTCTTCTCCATTAAGCTTCACATAAGCCTTAAATCGATTAGGTCTATTTATAAATTGTGCCTTAATAATTTTTTTCTCTATATACATTTTTTCTCCTCATAGGTATAAATTTATCCACATGCTAGTCTTTAATAATAATATTCATTATCTACTTCTTACCATGATTAAATGCAGAAGCAGCATATCTGTACACATATTATATCATAGATATCCACATTATCCACAGAAACAATCCACAATTCTGTGGGTAATTCATAGGCTAATTATTTGAATTTCTTAAAAATTCTCTTATCTTGTAACAAAGCTCATGTAAGTTATCCATATCTTTATTGCTGCTTTCACCTAGTATATAGGAAGTGACCATGTCATCAATATACTCCTTGTAGCAGCTGGCAAAACTATTCTGATAAGCCGCTTCAAAATTGCATATTTCATCCTTCAGCTCTCTCCCCTTGTCCTTTATATAAGAGGAATCAGAAGCTTTTTCTCTAAGTAATTCCATTAGATCCTCAATACATAAAATAAGTCTATTCCCAGCATCTAAAACAATTTCATCACTTTTATTATTTCCATGATCAATCATAACTTTACACCTCATTTTTACATAGAAAATAATCTAAGCATCATAAAATTTACCTTCTATAATGAGATACACCCTCCTAATTTAATAAAGCTCCTATCTAATTTATATTATATTACAAATATAAATATTCCCTAAAGTTATCAACATATCCACAGAAGTTATCAACATAATAAACATTTTCAACACCACCGCATACATTTATATATTAGTATAAAAAAGAAAATCGACTCATAAAGAGACGATTTCCTCAATAATAACTTTAAATTTCTAACTTAAGAATTTTATCTTAATATCTTAAAACAAATAATCTTTTTATGTCAGCATCTGTTAATTAAGCTAAATATACTACTCTCCTACTACAGTAAATCTTTCATTTACATGCTTTGCAGCTTCTGCTTCGTCTACTACTGCAATAGCAAAATCAGCATAACTTATATAACTCTGTCCCTTTGAATTTACAAGAAGGTTATCTTTTCCTGCTACATAGCTTCCTGTTCTTTTCCCTTGTGGATCAAAGAAAGCTGAAGGGCTTATATGAGTCCATTTTATATCCTTACTATTTTCTAATTCCTTTAAATTTTCTCCCATATTCTTTGCTGTTGGAAGATATGCTGCTGGAAAATCTGGAGTGTCAAAAAGTCTTAAAGTTTTTGCTTCATCAACAAACAAGCTTCCTGCGCCTCCCACGACTATAAGCCTTGTATCTGCAGCGCCTTTTAATGCTTCAATAAGCACTCTGCCTGCTTCTATATGGTGAATTTCTTTGCCTGGTGCAGCATTAAATGCATTTACCACTACGTCGAAAGCCTTTATATCCTCAGCTTTTATATCAAAAATATCTTTTTGTACCACCTTAACTCCCTGCTCTTTAATCTTTGCTGCATCTCTAACTAAAGCTGTAACCTCATGTCCTCTTCCTAAGGCTTCCTTTAATATTAAACTTCCTTCTTTTCCACTTGCTCCTATTATTCCTATCTTCATTTCAATTACTCCTCTTCATTTTAGAATTTGTTTTAAAAACATAATTTTATTTACTAACTAAGCAACCGTTGTAACGGAATCAGTTACATCTGTTCTAAAAAAAATTGAACCTTCCTAGCATTCAATTTTTTTATTTAAATTAAAAACTATGTCCTCCATAGTTACACCTTGAAGCACTTTTTCCATAGCCTCCTGAGCCTGCAATAATATAATTTCAAGCACCCCTTGAATATTAGCTCCTACAGGACAATCGGGATTGGGATCATCATGAAATTGAAAAAGTTCTCCTTCTTCCACTACCTCTACAGCCTTATAAACCTCAAGAAGAGTGATTTCCGCCAAGCTCTTTTCAAGTGCTGCTCCACCAGTACCCGCTGCCACATTTACAAGCCCTGCTCTTTTCAGCATACCTGTTATTCTGCGTATGACTACCGGATTAGTATTGACACTTCCTGCAATCCATTCAGAAGTACAAAGATTATTGTTATCAATAGCTATGAGAGATAATATGTGCACTGCTACGGTAAAACGGCTGCTAATTTTCATTTGTATCACCTCATGTAACCATTATAGTTACAACAATTAAATTTGTCAATACTTATTTGATACATCAATTTTTGTTTATCTGAAGCTGCATGGAATCTTTTTCCGCTCCATATCCGCTTGAGTAGCCTAGCAACATTTTCTGAAAGCATAGACATTTAAAAAAACATCATGGTATAATATTCCTAATATATTTATTGATGGAAAGGAGCCTTTTTATGGATAATACCTCCACTTTATTAAGCAGTATTGGTTTTATCGGAATTATAGAATACATACTAAGAGTATTTGCATATATCTCTATAATCTTTGCCTCCTTTAAAATTGTACAAGCAGCTAATATTTACATAAACAGGAATAATCATTAGAAAATCTAGATTTCTTCATGTTCCGTCACTATATACCAGTCATCAGCTTTTTCAACCTCAAGAACCATGGGCACATGTAAAGAGCCACCTAAGGTTTTATTGTTTGTATCCTTGATTTCTACTGAATATATCATATTCACATGAATTATATTGCCATTTTTTCTTTGCGAGTCTTCCTTTAAATAAAAATTTATTTTAAAGGGCTTTTTATATTTTGGATTGTTTACATTATAAACATGATATATATTAATTCTTTCAAAGGCAGTTTGGGATATATGCTTGGCTGTATCCTCAGTATAGCCTTTGTCTGTCAAAAACATCTCTCTTACGAAATTATAGATATCTACATATTTGACTTTACTCGTAGTTGAGATTTTTATAGAAGATGTAATCATAAATATAGATATAAATAGGATAAATGTTAAAAAAACTATTTTCCTTTTTATTTGAAGCATCTCCTTTCAAAATGAATGAAGTTTTAAATTAGGGTATATTTTTAGTTTTACATTATATATAATAATAGGGACATAGGTTGATATTATATATCATTACCTGAAAACGAATTATAAGGAGAGATAAAAAATAAAATGGCTGAAAATAAAAATGGTGTTAAAATACAAAAGCCAAAAATTAATGATAATTTACCTAAATTAGATTTAAATGATGTGATGTCTGATTACGATTCTATTGCAGCTGCATTGATAAATGAAAGCTTATTAGAATATATAAATGCGAGGCAGACCTCCTTCAACGAAGTAATATTTAAAAATGTAAAGTTTATAAATGTTTCTTTGGAGCAGGCTGATCTTTTAGATGTACGCTTCGAAAATTGCGATCTTTCCAATGTTAACTTCAATGGATCTTCTATGCATAGAGTAGAATTCATAAACTGCAAGCTTACAGGAAGCAATTTCTCCGAAACACATTTTAAAAACGTTTTATTTAATGAATGCAGCGGTCAATATACACTTTTTAGATTTACAGATATTAAACAAGCACTCTTTAAAGATTGCCAGCTGCCCTATGCAGATTTTTATGAAAGTGAATTTTCCAAAATAGAATTTAGAAATAGTGACCTTACTCAAAGCCAATTTCACAATACAAAATTAAAAGGAATAGACTTTACCAGCTGCACCATCGATAATATTTCTGCCGGCGTAGAAGATATTCAAGGAGCAATAATTTCCTACGGCCAAGCCATCTCAATTGTAAGTATTTTAGGTGTAGTATTAAAAGAATAATGAAGGCGAGGACTGGAAGAATGTATTAGCTTAACACCTCATTAAGCAATTCACTCTTCCTTTGCTAAAGTCTACTATTGTCATCAAGAATAAAACCAACTATACATAAGCTTAACCCCACAAGTGAAATAAGATCATCTATTCCATATTGCATCTTGTCTTTTAAAACAGCACTAGAAAAAACTATGATTCCAATTCCCAGCAGCATTATCTTTACGCATGGAATTTTAGTTTTTGATAGAATTCCCCCCAATACTGCAACTGCCATCAGCAGATAAAAAATCATTTGAAATATACCTTCTAATCCATACATGTTGTAATCCTCCTTGCATAAAGATTATACCAATTATAAACATTTAAAACAACAATTACAAACATATACTATCTATATTCCCATATCTTCTAAATATATCTAATGTAGCAATTAGACTTCCACTAAAATAAAAATCAATTGTATTTAGCAAGCTGTCCTTTTATAATATACCTAACGAACTATTTTCCTAATTTTATCTTAGTAAGGAGGCAATTAAATATGGCTGGTTGTAATGAAAAGAATTGTACATGCCCTAATACTGGTTGTGAAAGACATGGTAAATGCTGTGAATGTGTTAATTTTCACCGCAGTAAAGGTAATCTTGTATCCTGCTTGAGAGAAATTAAAGCAGAGAATAATTAACTGCTAATAAAATTAGGTCATGTTTTAAATCAGTGCTAAAAAATCAGCACTGATTTAAAACAGAACCTAGAATTAAAACAGCAAGTATGAAACGACTTCAAACTTGCTGTTTTTCTGCTTTTATTATTCCTTTATTTTTTTCAATATGCCAGGGATTTCTTTAAAATCCTCTATCCAAATAATATTTATTCCTAGCTCCTTGAAGGATAATTCCATTATGTTTCTATTTGCTTTCTCGAATACCTTTATTTTATTTTCATCAATATTACTATCTATTAGTTTGTCTACCTTAAATTCTTCCTTCTTCAAGATAGCATAATGCTTACATAAATTATCATTTTCCTGCCTTCTTACTGCTGCGATATCTAATAGCCTTCGCAAATTAGGATCCGTCATGGACATCCCTATAAATAGGCAGGTATTTTCTCTTAAGTAATTTAACTGCACAATATTTGCCCAATTATATGGATCTAAAATAAGGCTGTGATAGCCCGCTTCTGAGAAAACCAGCAGCCATTTTGAAAGATCTTTATATCTGTTTCTATCTCTGGGCAAAAAACCATGTACATGGTAAACTCCCAATTCATGCTTAAGAGGAACTTCCTCTGTATAGATGCTCCTATGCGTAATCCCTAAACTGTTGAGATTGTACTCCAGTAAATCATCAAAATTATACGTAACCACTGCCCTTATGCCTATCCCACCTCGTATAGGTATGCAGAGCTGAGTTATTTCTTCTAATATATTTGAGGTATTTATGCACCTCTTGTAAAGCAGCTCCGTTAATTTATCTATGAAGCCATCCCTTAAGCCCTTTTCTACATATCTTGCTTCCAATAAGGGTGAATCTAAATTCATATTTTTTATTTTCGAGACTATGAACTTCTTTTCTTCATTCGTAAAATTATGCTTAGAATTTTCACTTATTAAAGATACTATAAGTTCGAAGATAAGCTCGTTCCAAGTTGGAATCTCCGCATCCTTGGAAGTACCAGCTCCAAGAAACATAACAAGATTATCATCATAATACTTTTTCTTCAGACCTTCTATATAAATCTCATTCCTCTTTCGCCAGTCATCATCTTCATTATTTACGCTGTTAACAATGGCACTCTCCAACATGATAACAGATAAACTTTTACTGATTTTATTAATGTCTTCAATATGGTCTGAGCTGATTCTCTCCAAATCACTCATTCCCCATATCACCACATTTATATCCTTTGACTTTAGCTTTGATAAAAGCTTTTGCTTATGAGCATCCTCTATATCCATGGTAAATATGCATATGATATTCTTTAACTCCACGTTAGTCTCTAACAAATCCTGAAATAAATTATTATCCTCTGAGAAAAAATTCATAACAGATTCTATTTTTATATAGGACTTTACATCAACCACTGTTCCACCATAGCAATTATCAATACCCTCTGGTAAATATGCATCCAAGCTTAGATAGCCTATTTTCTTTGGCACGCGTAAATTAGTTTTTATATCTTTCCCCTGATCTGAGGAATACATTGTAAGTATATTCAATATTAAGGTTTCAATATTAATAGCTGATTGAATATTATTGTTCTGATCTCTTAGCTTGTTTATTATTTCTTCAATTTCTCCCATGACTCCGAACTCACAACCTTTTAAAATTAATCTATGTCTTAGTTATATTCCTTACAAAAACTACTAATACAATAATATAAGCATAGTTTTTAATTAATTACAATACGGCTGCGGCTTTTGAAAGGTTAATTTTAGTTAAGCTTTTGTTTTCTATGAAATCGCCCTTCTAATATAAATTTTGTGAAGATAAAAATTTTATAGCTTTTTCTCGTTGTTTTACTGGTAATATAATGATATTATTATAAATAATTACATTATGAATAAGAGAGGTCTGTGAATGGATAAAAAAATAAATTTGTTATTTGGAATATTAGGTGCTATTATTTTAATTTTATTAAATAGCCTTGGTGTGTACAGGATATTTGATGATTCATATAGTTCATATATTATATGGACTATACTCCGCATAATTTTTACATTGCTTTCGGTAGTCGGGCTCATATCTTTAATTTTCTTTAGTATACTTCTTATTATAGATGCATTTAAAAATACTAAAGGATGAATGCCTCTTATTTTTCGTATAGAACATAATATTTTACATTCTAGATTTCAATTTATTAAATGCAACAACTTTCTCTGCGTGATTTCTCCTATATAATTTGCAGCCAAAAATGAGTTGACTAAATGGAATAAAGCTTAATAAATGGCATAGTACATGCTGCTAATGCCGTAGAAATAAACACAAATAGAGCAGGAAATAAATAATTATCGGAAATTGAACAGAAGGATAAAAAAATATTAATACGTACTATTGCAATATAAGTATATGCACTATACTGTCAGCTTATAATTACTATTTTTACTACTTTTGTGAATACAGCTGGAGATGTTTCTTTAATAGGTCCACTATAATAAACTTTTATTACTGTTGAACCTTTTATTTCATCCCATAGTTTAATATTATTATTTTTGTCTACAAGTTCTAGACTTTTACTATTATTAATAATAAATTTTTCATTATGATTCAAATCTTTAATAATTATATAACTTTCTGAAGTACTTATAACAGATGCATCAACTTTTGCTGTATCTATATTTTTTAAATATGTAATAGTAATTATTGTGAGTATAGCAATTATCAAAATTGAAATAACAACTTGTTTACTATATTTCATTTTTTACCTCATATATAATTTTTTTACTTTATATACCTATTATACAATATAAATTCATA
The DNA here is from genome assembly GCF_032335695.1 of Clostridium sp. 19966. Classification (NCBI taxonomy): domain Bacteria; kingdom Bacillati; phylum Bacillota; class Clostridia; order Eubacteriales; family Clostridiaceae; genus Clostridium; species Clostridium sp. 19966. Next base: position 3,317 of record NZ_JACTOJ010000028.1, on the reverse strand, counting down.
AACTATAAATGAGCGAAACAGCAAACAAATATTACCAGTACAATAATTAAAAATATCCTTATGCAGCTTTGAAAAGCTGTAAAATGGCATCAAGCGAAGCGCCAGCTTGAATTTTCTCATATATAAAAGCTATTTTTGGGAATTCTAATTGAGCTCTTGCTGTTTTTATGCCGTCACTAAATTTTAAAGTATCTTCAGATACTTCTAAACCCCAATAGACATAAGTAACCATCATGATGAGAAAGTATCGTTTTATACCTTTCTCGCTACGAATTTGATAGTCGTCTAATCCTAGCTTTTTCTTAGATCCTCTGAAGAATGTTTCTATCGGCCACCTATGCCTATAATGGTTCAGTAATTCTAGTATAGACATATTTAAATCGGTGGTACTTATGAATGCTCTTAGACAGCCTTCTTTGAAAAGTGCTTCTTTGGGCCAGCTAAGGACAATTAAAGATTCTTTTAGATCATTCAATCTACCCTTGTAGGAATAAACATAATATTCGGAATTGCCGACTTTGACTAGATCAACATCTTCTTTAGTTAATGTTTTTCCAAAATGGTTAAGCTTAATGCCAAGCTTTTTATACCTTTCAGGGTAAATTACCCTGTTGGTGCGAAAGCCACCAACATATTTGAAGCCAGATACTTTAGCAGAATTAAAAACCTTTTTGCAACTATACCAGCTATCGCACAAAATAAAGCCTTCATTTACTGGATTAGGCAAAGATTTAATAAGCTCAATAGCCATGTCAATCTTACTTTTGTTTTTTTTATCATAAATAGAAATTGAATATGGCATTACAACATCATCACAAATAAGCATAACGGTCACTAGTTGATGTCCGTAGACAGTTTTACCTTTTAAACGAGACTTGTGGAAACTACATTTTTCAATAGGATGTATTGCCTTTGACGAGGGCACAGTTCTTTCTGAAATTGTATCATCTATAGCAACATAAATAGGTTTATCAGTTGCTTTAGAAATATCCCAAATCTTTTGTACAACTAGCTTGAGTAATGCTCTTTCAACATAATCTTCATTCCAAGGACTTTGGGATAAAAATCTTCCAATATTAGTCCTATGCCTGAACGGCATAAGATCTGCTGCATCAGTAACTTTACCCGAAAATCCTTTTTTAATCATAGCACTCATTATTAGTGCTATGATGTGAATTTGAGGCTTAGTAAAATACAGTGCAAGCCTTGATTTCTTTAAAAATTTGATTATAGATGATGAATTTGTTATAATTGATTCTATGAACATTTATGTCTCTCCTTTGTTGTGTTTTGTATGCAACTTAATTATAACAAAAGAGTGCATAAATGTTTTTATTTTTTGTATTGTAACTTATTGGAAGCTAAAATGCTCATTTATAGGAGAAATAAATAATTAACAAGGTAAGTAATATTCTTATTAAACGTCACAATGGTATTTATGACATTTAATAAAGTGAAGAAGCGAGGTGCATATATAAAAATGAAGAAGAAATATTTTATTCAACTAATTCTTTTCTTGACAGGTATAATATTTGTTTCATATTCATACTGGATTGGAAGTTTTTCTGTTCTATTTATGATTTTATTATTAAGCTTATTTGAAAAAAAGACCCGATTATTTAGCTTAAACATATTAGCTTTTTTAGTTGGATTTATGTTATATCAATATTCAAGCTTTGAGCTTAAATATTTTTTTGCAAATAATTATTCAAGAATTTTAGTAAATAGATGTTTGCTTATAATGATTATCTTATGTTGTCTTATAGTTTCATTTATTTACAACAGACCAGTATTTAAAAGCTTTAATAAGCCATTATGGAATAATCGAATATTTTTTCCGTATATATCAAGAGGCAGATGTTCAATAAGGGTTTCCTATTTTTTAGTACAAGCTGTATTAATTAATATGTGCATTTTTATACCATTTGTATTAATACATAGACCTTGTTTTACGAGTTCTTTAATTTTGTTTACTATATTATTTTCTTTACTTAATGCTATATTTGAAGAAGTAATATGGAGAGGATTACTGTTAAATATCTTTCGAGATAACTTAAATAATACTATATATGCAGTGATATTTACAAGTATTGGATTTGGATTGCAACATATTTCTCTTGGATTTTCATTATTACCATCCATTTTGTTTTCTTTTGGTGGAATATGGTTTGCTATTGTGGATTTAAGAACTGATAGCATTTATCCATCAATAATATGGCATATCATTATTAATATTGGTATGGTTTTAAGTGGAGTGATTTCCTAATTTAATAGTAATGAATTTTATTTACAAAATCAAACATGGCTAATACTTAATATTCTTACAATGTGTACTAAACAAAAGAACACCTTTCAAGGTGTTCTAAATTTCTACCAACAATATTTACGAAAAGAGCCTAATGAAAATCATAAATTCTCACAAAGCTAAGCAAGATTTAGAAAAATTACAGGCAGGATCTTCTTACATGGATAGTAATCTTGTATTTGCAACGGCTATTGGTAATCCTATATGTAGCAAAAATTTATTCTCAAGTTATAAAAATTTGCTGATTAAAGCTAATATCCCGCATAAAAAATTTCATGCTCTTAGGCATACTTTTGCTACGCAGCTATTTGAAAATAAAGTTCCCTTAAAAACAGTTCAAACACTTTTAGGTCATTCTGATATTTCAATTACTGCAGATATATATACTCACGTAATGCCTAAACAAAGGATTGAAGCTGTTGAATTATTTGTAACCGTCAAAAATTCTCCGTATACAAATTTCTAATAAATTTTGATAAACTAAATCCAGTAGAAAGCATGTATCATCACCGCTTCGCTATTGGATTTAAGCTAGTTCTTTGAATTATGAATATCAGGATTTTGAAGGAATACATTGGCTAGAAGTTGTTCCGACCAAGGCATATGTTTTAGCAGCGTATCTTTGTTTTTATCCTTATCCTCCAAATTAGAAAGTACATCTATTAAGTAGACCAAATACTTTTCTACAGCTAAACCATTAGCTTTAGCTGTTTCTATAACGCTGTAAATAGTGGCGCTAGCGCTAGCACCTCTTGAAGTGTTATGCAACACCCAATTTTTACGACCTATAACAAAGGCTTTTATAGCTCTTTCAGATGCATTATTATCGATTTCGAGAGATCCATCTGTTAAGAAAATTCCAAAACTTGGCAAAAGCTTTTGAGTGTAGGCTAGCGCCTGGCCAAGTGGACTTTTAGGTAGAGCTTTAGGAATTTCTTCATCTACGTATTTTATAAAAGCTTCTATAATCGGCTCTGATTTTTCTTGCCTTATTTCGAAGCGTTTAGCGTAG
>NZ_JACTOJ010000027.1:0-60636 GCF_032335695.1 Clostridium sp. 19966 | reverse complement strand
CTGCATGGGAAAATATGCGATTGGCAGACTGATTCAGAGGGCTTTCAGCCCAGCCAGTAATAGGCCCTTATAGGGCTGAGCAAACCACCGGCTAAGCCGGTGGTTATGATTGAATCTATTTTCTCTATTGTTTCTTTGAGTTTTTCTTGCTTTTCTGCATTTAGGGCATCTAACAGGCTCGTTATCAAAGCCCTTTTCTTTTAAATTACTCAAATACATTATAGCGGAACATATTAAATTTTCAATAATAATATAGAGCAAAATTTATACTTTTAATAATGAACTAAATATTGATTAAATTGAAAAAATAATTTAATATTATATATGTATTAGTATGGCATTATGAAAGTCCACCTGTGATGTAATAAAAGAATTTAAATAATTATTCAAGGATTTTATACCATAGGTATAAATAAAATAGAAGAGTTGAAATCCTTGTTTTTGTTTTGTAGATAAAAATTATAGGATGAGAGATATATTTATGGAGGTTGACGTAAGAAAATTATTCTTGCGTTGATGTACCTAAAATTTTATTATAGGTTTTAAGTTAATTAACTTGTATTTGGGGTGTTTTTAGGTATGGAAGATTATAAGGAAAAGTACGAAAAATTAAAACAGGAGTTTGAGGTATATCAGAATTTTACTGAAGAAAAACTCCAAATGCTTATAAATAGAAATAACTTATTAGAAAAAAATTTAGATGCTGTTTCTAATGTAGTGGAAATAAGTAAGTACATAAACTCTTATTTAGGAGATGAAAATTTAATTCCAATGATAAATGACATGATAATTGGAATATTGGGAGCTACCTATTCATCGGTGTATATGAATGTAGGAAAAACAGCAGAAGTTAAGGCATCTAATAAGAAACCGGAATTATATCATTATTTTGAGGATGAAAGAATAAACTCCTTAAACTCTGGTGAACCCTTTGTTATAAATAGTAAAATTCCTGTGTATAAATCAGATTATGATAATGAGATACATTCTATTTTAGGTGTGCCTATAAAACTTAGAGATAAATACATTGGATATATTATCGTTGAACATACTCTTTGGAATTATTTTAGTAAAGATCATATAAAGTTTGTATATTCCATAGCTAATCAAATTGCAATAGCTATTGAAAATAATGTTCTTTACAATAAAGTTAGAGAAGCGTCTATTACGGATCCTTTGCTAAACATTTATAACAGAAGATATTTTTTTGAAAAAGTTTCTTCTGAGATTGCTAACAACCCTAATATTAAGTCAGCAGTTGTCATGATGGATATAGATCATTTTAAAAAAGTCAATGATAAGTATGGTCATCAATTTGGGGATGAAACCTTAAAAGTTACTTCAGAAATTGTAAATGAAGGAATTAGAGAAAATGGAATCATAGCTCGATATGGCGGCGAAGAGGTAGTAATATTTATAAGAGATGCAGAAAACTATGATAAGTTGTACCGTATGATTGACAGTATCAGGTATAAGATAGAAAATAATACTATAAACTTTGGAGGAGAAAGCAGCAGAGTAACTGCAAGCTTTGGTATTAGCTTTTATCCGCAGGACGGATTTTCCTTAGATGAGATTATAAACTGTGCTGATGCTATGATGTATGAAGCAAAATTTAATGGAAGAAACAAGGTGATTTCTTCCCATATGAAAATAAACAGATAATAATAAAAAGAGAGTGAGCTACTCTCTTTTTATTTAAATTTAAATGTAAATTCTATTATTGATATTAAAAGTTCGAAAAGAATAAGTATTATTACCATTATTTCTAATCGGGTTCCTCGTTTTTCATGAGTCAAGGAAGAGAAAACCTCGGTTATATCCTCCAACATATCGGTCTTATGTTTTAATTTTTCATATCTTTCATTGATTTCGAATAAGGATACCATTTCCATATAAAAACTTTCTATATCTTCATTATTCCAGGCCGAACGTGGCTTATCTAAAAGCATTAAATATGATATAGTATTATATTTAAAACGAAGAATCTTAGCTGATGTCTTTGCAATCTGCTCATCAGACATATTGAATTTACCTGATTCCAAGTATTTAATTATATCCTCTATGCTGTCCAATAGTTTATCTATATCTGTTTCTATTTTTCTAAGAGAAGTGGATTTAGATAAGATGAGGGCTAAAATATCTTGATAGTAAGGCTTCAATTCATTACAAGTCATGATATCATTGTAAAGCATGTATTCATATTCTGGGGATACTTCCAGCTTATATTCGTCCATATATGGTGTAGGCATATTATTTTTTAAATTTTCATCTATGTTTTTAATATAATTTATTATATCTTGAATTTCATGATATTCCATATTAATAAAAACTAGAGCACCAAAAGAATATATGTATACTGATTTTTCATCAACCTCACGTATTATGCCCTTTAAATAACTTTCGGAAAGTAATAAAGCGTCTTCCCATTTGAATTTTTTATTAATTCCGAAGTGCAGAGCAATATTATTTAAATTTATTTCATTAGATAATACCATAGCCTTAAATTGACGGGTTTCCATAGCACTACCTCCTTTCATAGATTTACATCATTTAAATCTACAATTACTATTTTAGCATAGAACTCTTATATTAGTAAAATGTAATGCATAAAATCTATATTTTGGTTGATAAATTAAAGGATTGAATATATAATTTAAAATAGTCTATGCATGTATATGTATAGATTATACGAAGAAAATATATAAAATATGATAAGTTTTAATAATTGGCTCTGTTTTAAACAGAATCTAATATAAAAATTTGGAGGAATTACATATGGCAAGTGTTTATGACGTATTATCTGAAAGAGGATATATAAAGCAGCTTACTCATGAAGAAGAAATTAAAGAGATACTGGAAAATAAAAAAATAACTTTTTACATAGGCTTTGATCCTACTGCGGACAGTTTACATGTAGGACATTTTCTTCAGCTCATGGTTATGGCTCACATGCAGAGAGCTGGACATAGACCTATAGCCCTAATAGGCGGCGGCACAGCTATGATTGGAGACCCTACAGGCAAAAGCGATATGAGAAAAATGATGACCAGAGAAGAGATAGAGTATAACGGTGAATGCTTTAAGAAGCAGATGTCTAGATTTGTAGACTTCAGCGAAGGAAAAGCTGTAATGGAGAATAATGCTAAATGGCTGATGGAGCTTAACTACGTAAACTTTATCAGGGAAATAGGCGTTCATTTCTCTGTAAATAAGATGCTTACAGCAGAATGCTTTAAGCAGAGATTAGAAAGAGGGCTTTCCTTCTTAGAATTTAACTATATGCTTATGCAGGGCTACGACTTCCTTGAACTTAATAAAAGATTCGACTGCGTAATGGAAATGGGCGGAGACGATCAATGGTCTAACATTCTGGCTGGAGTTGATTTGATAAGAAGAAAAGAAGCTAAACCAGCTTATGGTATGACTTTTACACTTCTTACAAATAGTGAAGGCAAGAAGATGGGAAAGACAGAAAAAGGAGCAGTTTGGCTAGATAGAGAAAAAACTTCTCCTTATGAATTTTATCAATACTGGAGAAATGTTAATGACAGCGACGTAGAAAAGTGTCTTGCACTTTTGACATTCCTGCCTATGGATGAGGTTAGAAGATTAGGTGCTCTTAAGGATTCAGCTATAAATGAAGCTAAGAAAGTTTTAGCCTATGAAGTTACAAAGCTTGTGCATGGCGAAGAAGATGCTAGAAATGCTCAGTTAGCTGCAGAAGCTTTATTCAGTGGAAATGGGAATATGGAGAACGTTCCAACCTGTGAAATAAAAGAAACTGACTTAGGGAAAGCTCTTTTGGATGTACTGCTAGAAAATAAAATAATACCATCCAAAGGAGAAGGAAAGCGACTTATTCAGCAAAATGGACTTTCTATTAATGAGGAGAAGGTTACTGATTTTAATAGAATACTTGCTAAGGAAGACTTTAATGAAGGCTTTGCACTTATAAAAAGAGGTAAGAAAAATTACAATAGAATAGTTATTGAAAAATAACAACTATGATAGCCGCTTCAAATAGGAAAAAACAAAAGTTTTTGTTTTAAACTTTATTTGAAGCGGCTTTAATATTAGTAGGCTGCGTTTTAAAAAAATGTTTATATGTCTTATGAAAAATGGAATCTAATATTGCATAAAAATTTTATTTTGTATGAAGAATCCTATAAAAAAGTACGATATAATAATTACTATAAGTATTTTGCGGCGATATGAAAATTTTAATATAAAAAATCATGGAGATAAAACATTTATATAGTTTTATTGAAAAGGGAAGGAGGCGCGCAAATGAATGGAAATTTAGGAATAGGAAAAGTATATACAACTACGGATAATAAAAAAATCTCTGGAAAGCTTAATTTTGAATTAGGGGATAGTTTTTCAGCTAAAATTGTCGATAAAAAAAGCGATTCTAATGAGATCACAGTAAGAACGCCTGATGGCTGGCAGTTTACTGCAGAAATAGAGGATGGAATAAAAAACTTACCAGATAAACTTGTAAAATTGCAGGTGGTTGGTTTTGAAGATGGTAAATTAATATTAAAAATGGTCAATAATAGTAAGGAGGAAGCAGTAGATGATGAATCCTTCACAAAGATAATCAGTGAAAATGGATTGACCAGCGCTGATGAAGATATTTTAAAGGATATGCTTTCCCATGGAATAACACTTAGCAGAGAAAATATTTCAAAGGTTAAGTCTTTAATGGATTTTATAGCTAAATTGAAGGATGATGGTCAGAATGAGGGACAGAATTTTATTTTGAAATATGCTGCATCAAAAGGTATAGATATTGATAGTCCTGAGGGTCAGCAAATGGAGAAAATATTAACTAAGTTTTTTGATGATTTGCAAGGTATGTCTTCAAAGGATTTACTTTCTATGATAGAGAATGGAATAGATATTAATTCTGAAAACATAGAAAGCTTTAAAGCCATAGTTAAAGAAGAAGGCAGCATAAATAAAAGCATAAAAAATTTAGATAATACTCTGTCTAAGAATGAAGAGATGAGTTTTAATTATAAGGAAGCGGATATTCCTGATAATAAATTTGTACAGTCTAATTTAAGCTCTAAAGGCGCTAAACTAAGCGAAGCAGCTAATAACAGCGAATCGGCTAATAGCAGCAAAACGGTTATAACAAATTTAATAGATAAAATTGCATCAGAAAAAATAGATTTGAAAAACATAGATATTAAGAATATAATATCCGATGTATTGGAGAAAAGTAATATAGGCAAAAGCGATTTAAACCATGCAGTAAATGTATTGAAGCAGCAGGATAATAATGAGATATTAAAGCAGCTAGATAAGGTAATACAAGATAATACTCAAAGCAGCAGCAGGGTGAATTATGAGAAGACTATAAACAGTATAAAAAATATATTTGAAGATGCCATGAAGGGTAATATAGAATTAGAGGATAAGGATATTGAAAATATACTGCAAAAGGTAGTAATGAATGATGAGGTTGCGGCTAGCGGAAATTCTGAAGTTAGCAAAAATGTTCAGTCTATCGCAAAGAATTTGGATAGTTTGACTGAAAAATTAAATAGCAGTGGCAGTGCTCAGAATTTTGATGATATAAAAAAAATAATAACTGATATAAAAAGTATGAATATAGATAAAAGCAGCAATGTTAGCAAAGCATTAAATAAAATAATAGACAAAGTAAATAACACTACAAATATAAATGCTTCAAAACATGAGCTTGTTAAATTGCTTAGTGATTTAAAGGAAAGTATAGAGTTAGATAATCCTACATCCATTAAATATCAAAGCAGTAAAGTAACTAATAAAATTCAACTTTTAAATGGGGAAGATGTAATAGCTGAAATGAAAGAGAAATTTTCAGCTGTTAAAGAATTAGTTGAGAAAATTGTTAATTCAAGTACATTAAAAGATAGATCAGAATATAGCAGCATATTCAACGAGATAAAGCGAAATATTAATGACATAAAGGTATATAATACTATTTCTGATCAATATTATTATATGGATATGCCAATTAAATTCTATGATAATAACTATCCCTGCAAATTGATAATAAAGGATGATAGAAAAAGCGGTAAAAAATTAGATTCTACAAACATAAAAATTGCGCTTACTATTTCCACTAAAAATCTGGGAAGTATAGATAGCTTTGTAACGGTAAGAGATAAAAAGATGCAAATAGAAATAAAATGCCTGGATAAATGGCAAAATATTTTTGAAAGTACTAAGACAAAACTAGAAAATAAAATTAATAGCAATGGTTATGATATAAGCATAAGCATCTCTAAAAAAGAGGAAGAATTTAATCTAGTTAACTGCAGAGAATTTTTTAACGATGGCAGCTTAAATAAAATAAATGTTATGGTATAGGTGGAAAAATGTATAAGAGAAAAAAAGCGGCAGCTCTTCAATATGAAAAAAATTATGAAGCGCCTATTGTTACTGCTACAGGCATAGGATTTTTAGCAGATAAAATTTTGGAGGAAGCAAAAAAGAGTGATGTTCCAATAGTTGAAAATAAAGAATTAGCAGATTTGCTTACAAATGTAGATATTGGAGATAGCATTCCGCCAGAATTATACGAAGCAATAGCAGAGATAATAGCTTATGTAGTAGATTTAGATGAATTAGTGGATGGCAGGTGATAAAGTGGCATTATATGCAATATCAGATTTACATTTATCTCTAAGTGAAGATAAGCCTATGGATATTTTTGGAGATAAGTGGTATAGACATCATGAAAAAATAGAAGCGAATTGGGTTAGCAAGATAAAGGCTGAAGATACAGTACTAATTGCAGGTGATATATCTTGGTCCATGAAAATGGAAGACGGGATAAAGGAATTGCAATGGATACATGCCTTGCCTGGTAGAAAAATACTGATAAAAGGCAACCATGATTATTGGTGGGGGAGCATATCCAAGCTTAATTCCATGTTTAGTGAAATGAACTTTATACAAAATAACTTTTTCACATATGAAAACTATGCAATTTGCGGCAGCAGAGGATGGCTATGCCCAGGAGGAGACTATTTTAAAGAAAAAGATAGAAAAATATATGATAGGGAACTGATAAGATTAAGGCTCTCCTTGGAGGAGGCGAAAAAAGCAGGATATTCCAAATTTATAGCTATGATTCATTATCCGCCTACTAATGACAGATTTGAGTTATCTGGTTTTACGGAAATATTTAATGAATATGAAGTGGAAAAGGTTATTTATGGACATCTGCATGGTCCTTTTAATCATAATATATTAAGCGGAAGCATGAATGGCACAGAGTATCTATTAACCTCCTGTGATTACATAAATTTTGATCCAATTACTATAATAGAATAAAATGCACCTCAAATGCTATATCAAATTGGCATTTGGGGTGCTTTATGCTAATAAATTTATTTCCTTAAAAAAAACTTAAAAATACCGCCTTTTTTACTTTCATTATTGACAGCTTCTTCTTCCTGAGGTTGCTCAACTTCTTTTTTTATTAAATCTCTCTGAGCTCTTGTCATTTCTTTTAATTTAGGAGAAGATCCTTTTCCAGTTACCACATTGCTAAACCACAAGGTTGCATCATCATAATTTTCTAGACGCCTGTAAAGTTCGCCGATTAAGTACATGGTAGTAAACCTATCCATGCCATAAATAGGAAAATCTTCATTATAATAAGCATTATTTAATCCATCTAAGGCCTGCTTCAAGAATAAATTTTCATTTTCTACATCATTTTTTAATCTATACATCCAGGATAATTTTAAGCAATTCATTGCTTTACTGCTGCTTTTGGATTCTATAACCATATAGTTGAATAATGAAAGCTTATAACGTTCTATAGCTATATCCAAATCATATATTTTAGGGTAAGTTCTTCCTCGCCATTTTTTAGTTACATTTTCTTTCACTTTATTTAGCTGGTATTCTCTTATAGCTAAAAAATCTTTTTTTATTGCAGCGTATCCACAGCTGTCGCAAATCCATACATCATAAAAATAAGGATTAATTCTTGAGTATAATATGTGAAAATCACTTTCCTTACCTTCAACTCTGTAGGAATTTATTTTAACACATTTTGCTTTAAATCTGTGGCCGCATACAGGACATATTAATTCTTTATCATAAAGCAAAGATAAATCTTTAGCGGTTTCGTCAATCTTAATTTCTTTTTTTATTTCCTCTTTTTCTTTATATAAATTTACTTCCTTGACATTATCAAAGCCTAAATGTTCTATTCCGGAAAATATTTGTCGTTTGTTGTCTTCTAAGCTCATAATAACACCTCTTGATTTATTCGACATATAATAATATTATAATGTATGCAAACATAAAAAATCAAATTAAATATGTTTTTTACATTAGTCCATAAAATAATTTTTTATAGGGCTTCTTTTTTGGTATAATATAGTGGTGACAAAAATTATTAAGGGTGGTTTATATGGCAATAAAAGAGTGGAAAACATTTCTGACTCCTTATGAACAAGCAGTTGAAGAACTGAAAGTTAAATTTAGAAGTATAAGAAAAGAATATAGAAGAAAAAATGAATATTCCCCAATAGAATTTATTACCGGAAGGGTCAAGGAGATATCCTCCATATTAGAAAAAGCAAATAAGTTTAATATACCAATGGACAGGATTCAGTATGAGATGGAAGATATAGCAGGCATAAGAATCATGTGTCAATTTGTTGATGATATAACAAGAGTGGTAGAGATTATACGAGAAAGAAAAGACATGCAGGTTTTGTATGAAAAAGATTATGTAGCAAATGTTAAATTAAGCGGATATAGAAGCTATCACATGATAATAAAGTATCCGCTAAATATGGCGGAAGGCCCTAAAGAAATATTAGCAGAACTTCAAATAAGAACTTTAGCTATGAATTTTTGGGCTACTATAGAACACTCCTTAAATTATAAATATAAGCAGAATATTCCTCAAGATGTTAAGGACAAACTAAAATTTGCAGCAGATGCAGCCTTTCAATTAGATGAAAAAATGCTTGAGATAAAGGATGAAATAAAGGATGCTCAAAAGCTTTTTGAAGTTAAGTCAGATTTAATCTCTGACGTTATGAATAATATATTGATGCTTTCTTCTATGGGTAAATTTAGTGAATCTATAAGATATCAAAATATTCTTAATAAGCTCATTGAAGAAGGAGAGGTATCGGAGCTCAATAATCTGAGAGAATTAACCTCAAAGGCTATAGATAAATATAAGGATTAAAAAAAGCGGCTATTTGCCGCTTTTTTTGCCTCTGTTTTAGTGACAGCCCTGGCAAGAAGCACAGCCGCCTTCTGGTGCAATAAGAGGTCTAAGAGAAAGGCCTCTGCCTTCATTTTCTTCGCTTGAAAGAATAATGAAGCCACCAAATTCATCTACTAAATCTGATTGCACTAAGAAAGAAACCTCTTCATGCTTTTCTACTATATCATTTTCCTTAGAATCATCAACAGATATATTAAAAACAGGACCGCTGCAGCTAGAGCCTGCATAGTTAATTCTAATGCTGTATTTATCTATATTATTTTCATCTAAAAATGACTTAAATTCAGTATATGCATCTTGACTTATAGTAACTTTTTCCATTTTCATCACCCACCTATATTAATTGAAAAGTATTATCAATATAATAGCCTATTTTCTTTTAAAAAGCAAGGATTTATTTTACAACTATATTGACAAGTCTTCCCTTTATAACAATTACTTTGGCTACTGTTTTTCCTTCAGTAAGAGCTTTAACCTCTGGAGTCTCTAAAGCTGTCTCTTTTATTTCATCTTCAGTCATATCAGTTCCAATCATCACCTTAGCCTTTATTTTCCCGTTTATCTGTACTGCTATTTCAACTTCATCCTTTATAAGAGCTGAAGGATCAAAAACTGGCCAAGTAGTGTCGAAAACAGAGTAATTATCATCCTTTGAAGGATTTATTAAACTCCAATTTTCTTCTGCAAAATGTGGAGCAAAAGGTGCTAGAAGCTTTATATAGTCTTCTGTACATCCTTTTAGAAAATCAGCATTCTTTTTTTCCTCTGCTAAATATTTTGAAAAAGCATTAGTATATTCCATTATTCTAGCTATGGCTGTATTGAATTGCATTTTTTCTGAATCCTCAGTTACGCCCTTTATAGCTGTATGTCTCCAAAAATTCAGTTCTTTTTCTGCTTTTCCAATTTGATTGCTGCTTTCCACAGAGTTAATTATTTCTATGCAGCTATCCATGGTTCTTTCAACTCTATCAACAAATCTAGCTATAGATTTTATACCATCATCGCTCCAAGCTCCGCCCTCAGAATAAGCAAAACCAAACATCAAATAAAGTCTGAATACATCTGCACCATATTGTTTGATATAATCATCAGGAGATATAGTATTTCCCTTTGATTTACTCATCTTAAGTCCGTCAGGTCCTAATATAAGTCCTTGGTGTGTAAGAGATTTAAAAGGCTCGTCAAAATTAACATATCCCATATCTCTTAGAGCTTTTGTGATAAATCTTGCATATAATAAATGCATACATGCGTGCTCCGGGCCACCTACATATTTGTCTACAGGCAGCATCTTGTTAACTTTCTCTGAGTCAAAAGGTATATCGCTATTATTATTATCCACATACCTTAAATAATACCAGGAAGAACATACAAATGTATCTAGGGTATCAGGATCTCTCAAAGCTGGACCTCCACAGTGAGGGCAAGTAGTATGCATGAATTCCTCGCTCTTTGCAAGAGGTGATTTTCCATCTGGTGTAAATTCTACATTGTAAGGAAGAGTTACAGGCAATTCACTTTCAGGTATTGGCACTATACCGCATTTTTCACAGTGAACTACAGGTATAGGAGCGCCCCAATATCTCTGTCTTGATACTAACCAGTCTCTTAATCTATAATTTACTTTCTTAGATCCAAGATCAAGTGAAGTAAGCTTTTCAACTATGGCTTCTCTAGCTTCAGCAGAGGTAAACCCTGTGAAATCACCGCTGTTTACAAGCACTCCATCTTCCGTGAATAATTCTTCACTGCCTCCATCAACTACCTTTTCAATAGGTAAATCATATTTTTTAGCAAAGGCATAGTCTCTTTCATCATGAGCTGGAACTGCCATTACTGCACCTGTTCCATAGGTAGCTAGAACATAATCTCCAATCCATATAGGAACCTTTTGGCCATTTATAGGATTTATAGCATAGGAACCTGAAAATACACCGGTTTTCTCCCTTGTCAATGATTGCCTTTCAATATCGCTCTGTTTCTTTGCCTCATTCTTATATTTTTCTACCGCTTCCTTAAACGCCTCAGTAGTTAAATCATTTACTAGTGGGTTTTCTGGAGCAAGAACCACATAGCTTACACCAAATAAGGTATCAACTCTTGTAGTGAATACATCAAAGGAAAGTGAAGAATCAGCAACTTTGAAAGTTACCTGCGAGCCAATAGATTTTCCAATCCAATGCTTTTGCATAGTTTTTGTTTTTTCAGGCCAATCTAATTCATCTAACTTTTCTATAAGCTCATCTGCGTAATCTGTAATCTTGAAGAACCATTGAGTAAGGTCTTTCTTTGTAACTTCTGTTCCGCATCTCTCGCAGGCTCCATCTAAAACCTGCTCGTTAGCAAGAACAGTGTTACAGCTAGGGCACCAATTTACAGGAGCATTCTTTCTGTAAGCCAATCCTTTTTCGTAAAGCTTTAAGAAAAGCCATTGAGTCCATTTATAATAATCAGGCATACAGGTTATAACCTCATGCTCCCAGTTAAACATAGCACCCATGGACTTTAGCTGCTGTTCCATAGTTTCTATATTTTTCAAAGTAGAATCCTTAGGATGAATTCCTGTTTTTATAGCATAGTTTTCTGCAGGAAGCCCAAAAGCGTCAAAACCCATAGGCTGGAATACATTGAAGCCCTGCATCCTTTTCATTCTAGCCCAAGAATCTGTAGGACCATAGTTGAACCAGTGTCCTGCATGAAGCTTAGCGCCGGAAGGATAGGAGAACATTTCTAATACATATAGTTTTTTGCCAGGTTTGTTTTCGTCAAATTTATAAAGAGAAGTTTCCTCCCATTTTTTTTGCCATTTTTCATCAATTTTTGTATTGTATTTTGCCATATTTTTTTCCTCCTTGCTTATATAAAATAAAAAAGCCCTTCGTCTAAGAAAGAGACGAAGGACATCCGTGGTACCACTCTAATTAGGCTTTAAATAAAGCCTCGCTTGAAATTGTATCGGTTAATACCGTGCTTGACTAATGCCAAACAAGCTCCATGGCGAGTTCATGTCATATTAGCACTGCTTCACAGCAACCAGCAGCTCTCTTAAGCTATATTTACATTACTACTCCATTTCAACGCAAAATATAGAATTTTAATATATTATAAGATATAATAGAGCTGACGTCAAGCTTTGAATGCCAATTATTACAAATAATAATAAAGGTGGTATATACGTAGATGAGATATTTTCTATCAGATGCTTCTTGCTCACTAAAATATGTTTGGTGTGGAAACTTGATAAGTAAGAATAATTTTCTGCATCATAAACGCTGCTTTGATATGAATGTATTGATTATGGTTAAGGAAGGAACTCTATATATTTCACAAGAGGGTGTTAATTTCCAAGTTGGCCCCAATCAATACATATTTTTAAAAGCAAATGAAGAACACTTTGGATACAGGCCATCTGAAGGAAAATTATCTTATCTTTGGGTTCACTTTTTGATAAATGAACAAGTTACTGTAATGACAGAGGAAACCTTTGCAGTTGAAATGTTGAAACAAAGGGAAGAAGATTCAACAAAAAATATTTATATCATGCCAGAGAAGGGAGAAGTTTCATTTACACAAAGAGCTCCATTATTATTAAATCAACTTCTAGATTTATCAAGACAGGAAATGATTTATTCAAATCAGATTTTAGACTATGCACTTAGTTTCTTGGCAATGGAGATATCTCAGGAATTTATTGAAATGCAGCATAAAAGCAGCAATTCTATACCTTATAATATAGCTAGAATCATAGATTGGATTAAAGCAAATTACTATAAAGAAATCACTCTAACTGACATAGCCAACGAATTTGGTTATAATCCAGATTATTTATCATCATTATTAAAGAAAACTACAAATCATTCTTTCAAATATTTTATTAATAAAACAAGAATCGATAGTTCTAAGTCACTTATGATGAATTATGACATATCGATTAAAGAAGTTGCCTATTCATGCGGCTTTTCGGATGAAAAATATTTTATGAAGCTATTTAAGAAAATTGAGGGAATAGAATAACACCTTCACAGTATAAGAAAGCATTTACTAGAAAAATGATAAATTAAGAATTATATGATTTGCTGCGCCTTTACTAATGTCTACATATATAGAATTATACTTTGTAATTTTATTGCCCATCTTATTCTGTTCATATCATTTCTCTGTGATTATGATATATAGATAAAGATGGGCAATTTATTTAATTATTTTGCAGATACATTAAAGTAAACAGTATATTTTTGATTCGTAACTTCATATAAAGGCATGAATTTGATGGTTTGTTCCTGGTTAAAAGTTTTATAACAGCCTTGCTTCCATGGCAATATTCTGTAAGTATGTTCATATTGTGGGGTTAGGAATTCATAAGGCTTATTAATATCACCATATAGTTTTCTTTCTCCATCGCATATACCTGCCAAAACGATGGGGCCTTCCATGAACGCATATGTGTCAGGCATATCTGGCAGCGGACTTGCTTCTATTTTGCATGGAAAGTATATTTTTATTTCATCTGTTGACCATTCTCTATGAATATTAATATACCCAGCTTCTATTTGTAAATCATCAATTGTTTTGCCATTAATAGTCAATGTAGGTTTTTCTTTAACCCACTTAGGTACTCTGAAAGAAAGAGTGCATTTTTCATTTCTTTCCGCACTAACCTTGAATTTAAGCAACCATCTAGACATCTGACTTTCATCTCTTTCATCGAAGAGAGCAAGGGCATTATATGATTTCATATCTATGGTTTGTGCAATATTGATATTGGTATTGTTATAGTCCCAGTTTGTTTCCGAAGGTATATATTGGCTTACGATAAGTCTATCCTTATCTTCAAGGTAAATCAGTGAGTTATACATAGCTTGAGCCTGCACCATAGTTCCATAGCAGCACCAGAAATCCCTAGTTGCACTTCCCCATTTTTTAGTGGCTCCAGATTTTAATGGAAGAAAATATGTTGGCATTCCAGTTTCCATGTTTTGTTGAGCAAGTACGCCGTTATATAAGTTAAGTTCAATGTAATCGGCATAAGAGGTATCTCCTGTCCACTTGTAGAGATAGGAAGCTAATCTTATCATATTATATACGGTACAAAATTCTTGAGTAGTTTCGCTTAGAAAATGACCAAGCTTGAAAGGATGCGTCCAATATTTACCGGCACCTTGACCACCAGTACAGTAATATCCACGGTCTGTCACGGCGTTCTTCCAAAACGCTTCCGTAATTTTTCTCCATTTTTCATTGCCTGTCACCTCATAAAGCTTTGCAGCTCCATGCGCCCAAGGTATGCTGACATTCACATGGCAATTAGTTAAGGTATCGCGTCCAGCCTCTAAATCACGGAAAATTCTTGGATTGCTATATCTTTTTGCAAGTTCAAGATATTTTTCTTTACCTGTTACCTCATAAAGGGTGATCCATATCTCTAACATACCAGATTCTTCACCACTATAGATAGCATGTGGATTCTTTTTTTGCATATCATCGGTCCATTGAATATACCAATCACTTAGTTTGTCAATAATTGATAATGCTTTTTCATTTCCTGCTATTATATAGGAGTGGGTTAGACCCATAAGCGTTTTATGCATTACATATTGTGGTGACCACACATGTTGAGAATGTTCTAGCTTATTAAAGTACTTTTCAGGTATGGAACCAACCCATTCACCACCGTTTAATTCCTGGCACATTTTCAGCTCATCAATTATTTTATCAAGCTTTGCTTTCATTTCATAATCATCATCGATAACAAATACGGAAGCAGCAGCTGATAGCCAATGTCCTAAAAAATGACCTCTCAGCTGACAGGTTGGAGCATCCCAGCCCCAAAATATATCATCGGTATCTGGATTATGCAACACTTGAAGTCCAGGCAATATGATTCCTGCTTCTAAATAAAAGTTCTGAAGTAAGCTATTATTTTTCAAGCTCAAGAGATATTTGCGGTTCAATTCATATCTTTCTTTGAAGATACTTGGTAAAAGCTTTACGTTTTTTTGATCAATTGGTTTTAACATATTTTTCACCTCATAATTATCCTAGTTTTCTGAAAGTTCCTTACAAGTCTATTTTAATTAAACAATTAAATAATGTCGGTAGATAAAGACATATAATAGGTGGAAAATATAGATGTATTTAAAAAAGACAGAATAAATCTTTATATAATTTAAAATGCTTTCATCCTAGATAGAAATATAAAAAGTTATTGACTTGGAGTTAACTCAAAGGAGTATCATTACCTTTGAAAATAGAAATTGAAAAATAATTTTATGAAAATCAAGGAAATAAAATAAGGATAGAAAAAGGGGAGGATTGCTATGGAGTTAATAACAAGTAAGAAAAACAGTGATAATAAAAGCAAAGCTGTAGTTTATATGACCACAGATATAAGTCCAGAAGGTTTAATTGCAATTTATGAAGCTCTAGCACATAAAGCAACAGGAAGAGTGGCAGTAAAGATATCTAGCGGCGAACCAGGAGGACATCATTTTTTGTCACCAAAATTAATTGCACCGCTAGTTCAGCTAGTTAATGGAACGATTGTAGAATGTAATACTGCATATGGTGGAGGACGAGCAGATACTATATCTCATCGTCATGCAGTAGAAAAGCATGGATTCACAGCCATTGCCCCTGTTGATATTATGGATGCAGATGGTTCTATGAGTATTCCTGTGACTAATGGAAAACATCTTAAAGAAGATTTGGTTGGCTCGCATTTAGCAAATTATGATTTCGTAATTAATTTAGCACATTTTAAAGGGCATGCTATGGCGGGATTTGGCGGAGTGCTTAAAAATATGTCAATAGGAATTGCATCTTCCATGGGAAAGAGTTTGATTCATAGTGCAGGAAGGGAAACTACAGGATTTGGGCTAAACACTCCAAAGGATGACTTTTTAGAGTCAATGGCAGAAGCAGCAAAAGCTGTTGCTGATTATGTAGGAAAAAATATTGTTTATATAAATGTTATGAATAACTTATCTGTAGACTGTGACTGTGACTCTAATCCGGCAAAACCGGAAATGGATGATATTGGAATACTTGCAGGTTTGGACCCCGTTGCATTGGATCAAGCATGTGTTGACCTAGTATATGCAGCCCAAGACGGAAAAGCACTGATTGAGAGAATGGAGTCCAGACATGGGATTCATACAGTAGAACATGCAGAAGAGCTTGAGCTTGGAACCAGGAACTATGATTTATATGAAATAGAAAGGTAAGTACAAGTTTTATGAAGAAAAGGAGGTTTATGATGCTACTTAGGCAAATGAAATATTTTACAAAGATTGTTGAGAGAAACAGCTTTACAGAAGCAGCGGAGGAGTGCTTTATTTCACAGTCGGCTATTTCTCAACAGATTCAGGCACTTGAGGCTGATTTAGGAGTGGAGTTAATCATACGCTAGAACAGAAAATTTTCTTTGACTTCTGCAGGTGAATATTTTTATAAGCATAGCCTTTTATTGCTGGACGAGGCAGAAAGGCTAAAAAGGGAGACACGTAAGATTGTAGGAAATAGCGAAAATCAACTCAGGGTCTGATATTGTAAGAGCTTTGCTATGCAGGAACTTCAACAGTCTCTGGCAGTGTTTTCTCAGAGATATACAGAAACAGACCTTCAGATAGTAAATGGAAATCATGAGGATTTGTATGACTTTTTGCGGAATGAAGATGTGGATATGGTAATCAGTGATCAGAGACGAGCGTTATCAGAAGCATATGTTAATTATCATTTGTGCACAGTGTATTTATTTATTGAAATATCAGCCCCAGGAGTCCTTTGAACAATATGAGGTTTTTGACAATGGAAGATCTTAAGAGAGCCCCCCTTGCATACTGATTGCTTCCAAAGAACAACAGGAAAATGAGCAGAACTATTATCAAAATACCATGGGATTTAATGGCAGCTTTGTTTTTGCAGAAAATTTAGAAGAAGGGAGAATGCTGGTTGCGGGAAACAAGGGATTTATGCCAGTAGAAGGAGGTAAAAACTTTATGCATATGCAAATTCCTATTCGCAGATTACCTCTTCTTCAGGAGAAAAATCAGATACAGAGGAATTATTATGCATTTTGGAAAAAAGGTAGAGATGCAGAAGATGTAAGAGAATTTGCTGATATACTACAAACGTTGCTGGCAGATAATGATAAAAAATAATTTCGAATAAGTTTAACTTATTAAGGTGATTAGTAAGTGAAATTGCTCTTTTTTAGGGTAAAAGATATTATGAAATTACAAAAGAAAAGGAGTAATTTTTATGGAAAAAATATTAGATAAAAAGCGATTTTTTACAAACAGGGATTTATTTTCATTATTTTTACCGCTGACCATTGAACAGGGATTAGAGTACACCGTGGGGATGGCAGCATCTATGATGGTGGCTCAGGTCGGCGAGTCAGCAGTGTCCGGTGTTTCATTAGTTGACTTTGTTATGGCACTAATTATTAGTATTTTTGCAGCACTGGCAACTGGAGGAGCTGTTATAGCAGGACAGTACCTTGGACGAAAAGAGATAAGCAATGCGAGAAAGGCAGCAAATCAACTGGTAAAGACAGCTTTGGTATTGGCTATTATTATCACTGCATTGCTTTATTTGTGTAAGCCGCTGATTCTGCATAACCTGTTTGGTTCAATTACAAAAGAAGTGGAAGGTGCAGCAAACCAGTATTTTATGGTGGTAGCAATTTCTGTGCCGTTTCTTGCACTTTATAATGCTGGAGCAGCAATATTTAGAACTATGGGAAATGCAAAACTGCCAATGAAAATCATGCTGATTATGAATATATTAAACATTGCAGGTAATGCACTGCTAGTGACAGGATTTCATATGGGAGTTTTGGGGGTTGCAATACCTACTCTGGTTTCAAGAGCTGGAGCAGCTGTAATTATATTATTTTTAGCTCATAAAAAAGATTTTGAACTTAGAATTACAAATTTCATAACCCAGAGTTTTGATTTATTGATGTTGAAACGAATATTAAATATCGGGGCGCCATTTGGCTTTGAAAATGGAATGTTTTATCTGGGAAGGCTGGTTGTATTGAGTATAGTTTCTGTATTTGGAACTGCTTCCATCGCAGCTAACTCTGTTTCAGGAACCATAGTTATGTTTGAAGTTCTTCCAGGTATGGCAATGAATCTTGGGCTTTCTGTTATTATATCAAGATGTGTAGGAGCAGGAGAATATGAACAGGTAAAGTATTATAAAAAGAAAGTTCGACTGATTATGCATATTAGTTTTATAGTAAGCTCAGCTATTGTTTTGGCATGCATGCCGTTGATTCTGAAAGTATATCATTTATCTGCTGAGGCAAATACCATGACATGGACGATTGTTATAGCACATGCAGTCATGATGATTCTCATATGGCCATCTGGTTATATGCTTCCGATTGTATTTCGAGGCGCCGGGGATGCTAAGTTTCCTATGGTTGTAAGTATTGTTTCAATGATTCTTTGCAGAATTGCACTTTCCTATGTTTTTGCACTTCAATTTCATATGGGTATGCTCGGTACATGGGTGGCAATGTTTGTTGACTGGATTGTGAAGTCTGTTATTTATGAATGGCATTATAAAAAAGATAGGTGGACAAAATTTAAGGCGGTTTAGCCTTACTTAATAGAAGGAGCGAAATTATATGAAAGTAATTGCAGTAAGTGGAAGTCCAAGGACAAATGGAAATTCAGACGTATTATGTGTTCAATTTTTAAAGGGAGCACAAGAGGCAGGAAGGAGTCTTGGTAATATTTAAGCAATGAAGTGGCATGGGACGCAGTTAAAGTGACATAAAAAATTTTGTCCCAAAGCGAAAGCTGAAAAAGGAATTGCTGCGCTTCATGGCAGAAGTGTTGGTAGATATGGAAAGGAGTTTTAAAGTATGGATAAAATTAAAAAAAATTTTGGATTTGGGTGTATGCGATTGCCCATGAAAGATAACGAGGTTGATTATGCCGAGTTTTCGCCTATGATAGACACTTTCATAAAAAATGGATTCAATTATTTTGACACTGCTCATGGATATATTGGCGGCAAAAGTGAAACGGCACTGAGGGATTGCCTGGCTAAGCGTTATTCTCGTGATCAGTATATTTTAACAAATAAATTATCTACACATTTTTTTCAAAAAAAAGAAGATATACGTCCCTTATTTGAAAGTCAGTTAAAAGCTTGCGGTGTAAATTATTTTGATTTTTATTTGATGCATGCACAAAGTAATAATATTTTTGGAAAGTTCAAAAGATGTGAAGCTTATGAAACAGCACTAGAACTGAAAGAAGAAGGGAAGATAAAACATTTTGGCATATCATTTCATGATAAAGCTTCTGTCTTAGAACAGATACTAATTGAATATCCTCAAATCGAAGTTGTTCAGATACAGTTCAATTACGTAGATTATGAAGATCCTGCCGTTGAGAGCAGGAAATGCTACGAAGTCTGCCGTAAATATAATAAGCCAGTTATCGTTATGGAACCTACCAAGGGTGGCAATCTTGTAAATCTGCCCAATAATGCAAAAGAAATTCTAGATTCACTGCATGGTGGAAGTATAGCTAGTTATGCAATACGTTTTGCTGCTGGTTTTGGGGGAATGATGATGGTGCTTTCTGGAATGAGCAACATGGAGCAGATGGAAGATAATATCAGCTACATGAAAAATTTTAATCCTCTATCTAGCATAGAGCAGGAGGCAATAAATCAAGTATGTAAAGTGTTCAAGGCTCAGAATCTGATTCCTTGTACAGCATGCCGCTATTGTACAGATGATTGCCCTAAGAATATTGCAATTCCGGATTTATTTGCCTGCATGAATGCGAAAAAGGTATTTAACAATTGGAATACAGATTATTATTATCATAATGTCTATACTGTGAAGAATGGAAAAGCAAGCGATTGTATCAAATGTGGGAGATGTGAGAAAATTTGTCCACAGCACTTGAAAATCAGGGATTTGCTTGTGAATGTTGCTGAAGAATTTGAAATTAGAAGATAAGTCGAAATACAAAAGACGGAAAAGCACTGATTGAGAGAATGGAGTTTAGACATGGGATTCATACAGTAGAACATGCAGAAGAATATCAATAACTTAATTTAAAGGCTATGTTAAAGAACAGTGTTGATAATATGCAATTTTTTAAGGGAACTTGTTAAAAGTTCCCTTAATGCACATCTTAAGAATATTATGTATTAAGTTTACTGTAGATTATGTTTATTTTGAACGCAAAAAATAGTGCTCTCCTTCATATGCATTGCCTTCACAGAAGCCAATTTTTAATAATGTATTCCGCCTTTCAACAGCTTGAGGTATTGCCTTAGTTGCAATCATATCAACCTCAAACAAATCAAAAAAGTTCTCGTTACAAACACTAAATATTTCGTTTAAGTAATCTGCATTTTCGTATTTAGAAGAAACATCAACTCGGAGTATTCCCGTTTTAATTTTATATTTACCAGCATAACCAAACATTTCTACTGTTCCAATAGCTTTAGATAGTGATTTATCTATAATTGCAAAGCGTATAAATTCTTGTTGAGAATATGCACAAAGCCAAGCTTTAGTACATTGTAACATATCCTCAATTGTGTAAATACAAAAATCACCTGTACACCTATCAGAGTTAAAAATTTTTTGTGCCTTACTATCAGAATAACATTTAAGTAGACCTTCGGAATCTTCTTCTGAAACGAGTCTTAAAATAAAACTTTCTGTTTCAAAAGTGGGGCATATTTCATATGGGTTCTTCATAAAAATCCTCCTCATCATGTATATTATATAAACTTTCTTTGCTTCACATTTCTTAACATTGTGCCACAAAAATCTACAATTCTCTATTTACTTTATTATATAACATGTAGAGGTATAATTTCAAATATTTTACACGCATTATACATAGATTGCTTCTCTAATCCTAAAATCCTTTAATTTTGTGTCAGTATGAGAGGTATGGGATTGAACCAATAAATTTTTGCTCTTTATAGTATCTTTCTCGGTATTAAAGATTTCAAGCCATTTAAACCAATACATATAATTAGCAATATATTTAGTTGCAACGCCATTAAACCTATTCATCCACTTCTTTAATTTGCTATGGAAGGCGTTAATATGTTGTATATGATATATGCCTTCTTTATGTTTACCACGCTTAATTTGTTGGAGTTCTACGCCTAAATTTTGGGCGAACTGAATATAACTCTTATGGGAGTCTGTACAAAGAATGGCTTCATCCTCAAT
Organism: Clostridium sp. 19966; assembly: GCF_032335695.1. NCBI lineage: Bacteria > Bacillati > Bacillota > Clostridia > Eubacteriales > Clostridiaceae > Clostridium > Clostridium sp. 19966. The sequence continues at coordinate 39,139 of NZ_JACTOJ010000027.1, read as the reverse complement.
TCTACCTGTAAAGAGCCTTTCTAAATCTGTATGCTTCATTCTTCCTTTACATATAAGTTCAGTAATAAGATTTCCTGTTCTATCCATAGCACATAAAACGCATACCTGTTCCTTTGAGATACCTCTTTTTCTCTTTTCATCTTTACTGCTATAACTACCCTTAACACCTCTTTTATGGACTTTTCGGGGAATTGTAAAAGTAGTGTTTTTCCTATGGTTTCCTTTAAAGGACCCCCTAAAGAACGCCTCGTCAACTTCTATAACACCACCCACACTTCAGATACCCATAAAGGCTCTAATTGCGTCCAATATTTTATGCCTCCAGTAAAATGATGTGGGTATGCTTATTTTAACTTCCTATGCACATTTTCTTATGGAATAGCCATTTATCATGCACTTGCATATTGTATCCATTGCTTAACATCTTTCTTGCTATTATGCTTTGGAGAGAGTGTAAAGTCGGTAAAAGTCTTTCGGCAGAACTTGCAGATATATCTTTGTTTTTCTTTATATTTCCCATTTCTGGATACTTCATCATGACCACAATGAGGGCAGACTTTCCCCCTTGAAAATCTGTTTTCCTTAACTTCATTTGTAAATTCTGTAGCAAATGAGCCTAACACAAACACTTCTTCAAGATAGTGTAGTATTTCCTCTTGTCCTGCTGTACCTAAAGCCTCTATATCATTCTTTACTGACTCTACAGTTGGCATAATAAGACCTCCGTTATCATTCGTATATTCTTATTATAGCCAATTCTATAGATTGTAGTCAAAATTCAACGCTATTCTTTAATAGAGCCAATTTAAAAAACTTTTTATTGTAGTATATGAAGACTGCAACAAAAAGTTATTTGTATATATCTGTACAAATAACTGAAAAATGGAATGAAAAAACAACTTCGGTAATTAATGACTTAATATGTAGAATTACAATTTAAATATTGTTATCTTAAATGCTAATAAAAAAGTTAGATGCTTTTTATAAAAAAATAAAAAATATCAATTGACTTAGAGTTTGCTCTAAGTAGTAAAGTAAATCTATAAAATTTCTAAGTTGGTTTCAGCTGGAGATAATGTGAGAATTACAATTAAAGTTAATAAATAAAGTTAAAAGAAAAGGAGATAATAAAATGAATTTAGATAATAAAAAAGTATTAATAGCTTATTTTTCAAGAAGAGGCGCAAATTATTCTAATGGAAGAATTGTAAATCTTGTAGTGGGAAATACTGAAGTAGCGGCAAAAATGATTGAAGAAGAGACCAATGGAGATTTGTTTGAAATAGAAGCAGATTATGATTATCCAGCAGATTATAAAGAATGTACAGAAGTTGCAAAGCATGAACTTAGTGGCAATGTAAGACCGAATCTAACAGATCACTTAAAGAATATAGAGGATTATGATGTTATATTTTTAGGTTATCCAAATTGGTGGGGAACTATGCCAATGCCAGTATTTTCATTCCTAGAAGAATATTATTTTGATGAAAAGATAATAATGCCATTTTGTACACATGAAGGAAGCGGTATGGGACACAGTGAAAAAGATATTAAGAAGCTATGTCATAATGCAGAAGTAAAAAATGGACTTTCAATTCATGGAAGCAGTGTAAAGAATGCAAAAAATTCCATTGTTAATTGGATTAAATAAAAGTGTTTAGATATGAAATGCCAGCCAATTAACAAAGTTCATTGACTAGCATTTCACTTGGAATGAGATAGAGGCTATGAATTATACAAATGATTATTATAAGTTAGCAAAACAAGATAAGAGTGAAAGGAAATTGAAGGTTATGTCATTAGAAAGTACAGTAATCAAAAAATATTTAAACAGGAAAATCAGACACCATTTAAAGTGATATTTAGGGATGGAAAAGAATTAAATATAGGTGAAGGAGAACCTAAATTTGTTATTAGAGTTAATGGCAATATAAATAAGAGCTTATTGCTAACTAGTACTTCTCTAGCTTTAGGTGAAGCATATATGGATAAGGTATTAGATATGGAGAAAGGAGATTTATATGATGCATTAGACATAGTTTTAGGAAAGTTAGACGATTTTGATGTGAATGAGAGTGCATTAAGTAAATTGATGTTTTCTTCTACATCTAAAAAGAATCAAAAGGAAGAAGTTACTTCACATTATGATATAGGAAATGACTTCTATAAGCTTTAGCTAGATGAGACTATGAGTTATTCTTGTGCATATTTTGAAAATAAAAATAATACATTAATTGAAGCTCAAAAAAATAAAATTCATCATATTTTAAGAAAATTGCAGTTAAAAGAAGGTATGAAACTGTTAGACGTTGGTTGTGGATGGGGATATCTTCTAATTGAAGCTGCAAAAAAATATAAAGTGCATGGAGTTGGAATTACTTTAAGTCAACAGCAATATTTAGAATTGAACAGAAGAATTAAAGCAGAAAACCTAGAGGAATATTTGACAGTTGAATTGATGGATTATCGCGACTTGAAAAAATCAAATTTGAAGTTTGATAGAGTAGTAAGTGTTGGAATGCTTGAACATGTTGGACGATCAAATTATGAACTATTCTTCAAGAACATAGATGCAGTGCTTAAAAAAGAAGGATTATTTTTATTGCATTATATTAGTGGAAGAAAAAAATCTTCAGGAGATTCGTGGATTAAAAAGGACATATTCCCTGGTGGTGTAGTACCTAGTTTGACTGAAATTGTAAACATTGGGACCGAATTCAACTACTATACATTAGATATTGAAAGCTTAAGAAGGCATTATAATAAAACATTACTTTGTTGGTATGAAAATTTTAATAAGCATAGACAAGAAATTTTAAAAATGTTTGATGAGAGATTTGTTAGAATATGGAAACTGTATTTAGCATCTTGTGCCGCATCGTTTAACAATGGTATGATTGATCTTCATCAAATATTATATGCCAAGGGAAACAATAATAAATTAGAGCTTACAAGAGAATTTTTGTACAAAAGAGAAGAGTAAATATAGATGAAATAGAAAAAATAAAAACTAAAACCCAAAAAACGACAAACATAAGTGTACAATCATTGCTATTTCAAAAAGGACATGTCATAATTTTGGCACGTCTTTTTTTAAAATAGAAAAAGTACTTGACTTAAAGCTAACTTTAGGTCATATAATTAGGCTGTCACTTAACGAAAGTAGAATCGTTAATATTTCAGAATCAAAAGTCGTGGTAATTAAATGTACATAAATTATCTATAAAGTAGTGAGTTTGTGTTTGGTAACCAAATAAAGTACGTGATAGATAATATTTAGCTTTAGCTGCGGCGTATTATTGTTTTATACGTTACAGCTTTTTAATTTTTAATAAATATCAAAGTAATATAAGGAATTTTATGCATGTTATAAATTGTACAGTACAAATTTAAGCTTACTTGGGAGGAGTTTTTTTATATGAATAAAAAGGAATATTTATTGTAACACTGGCCCTGCTATTGTCAAATGCAATGGCAGGTTTAGATGGGACGATTGTTAATACTGCCTTACTATCAATCATAAGTGATTTACATGGAATTCAATACATGGGGTGGATAGTAGCTGTCTTTTTATTGGGAATGGCAGTGGTGACTCCGCTTTGGAGTAAATTAGGAGAACGTATTGGAAACAAAAAAACATATCAAATAGCCACATTATTATTTGCCATTGGTTCAATATTTCAAGCATTATCAGGTAATATTATATTTTTCTTGATAGCGAGAACCGTTATGGGAATAGGTGCAGGCGGAATGAATACTATGCCGTTTATCATTTATGCAGACTTGTATACGAACTTAAGGGAGAGAGGAAAAATTATTGGATATGCTACGGCAAGCTACAGTGCAGCTTCAATTATTGGACCACTGATTGGTGGTTGGATAGTCGATGTGTTTAGCTGGCACTGGGTGTTCTATATTAATGTTCCAATTGCATTAATCTCAATCCTAAGCGTTCAAATCTTCTTTAAGGATTCTAAAAGAATTTCTACAGATGAAAGAATTGATTATTTAGGTGCTGGTATAATGATAGCTGGTGGAATGAAAAGTATGAGAAATTCTTTTTATAAAATACTTGACTTAGAGTTAACTCTAAATGCTATTATGATTTCGTTGAGAAGGCAGGTTAAAATATTAAAGCATAATTTTCTCAATACTTACCATTCGAATAATTTTCTGCTTTTTGTGTAAATGCTTACGTAAACAAGTATAGCAGTATGATTAGTGAACTTTAATTATTAAAATATTCCTTCATAAAGAGTATTTTAGTATAATCTACAAACGTGTCTATAATTACCCCTAATTATGATGTTTATAAATTTAAATATATCAAAAGTCACTAATAAATGGAGCACAAAAAGCAGTATAATTATTCAATAATTAAGAAATTGTTTCTTCGTGAGGAGGATATGCTGATGATAGCATATATAATACTACCAATTTTTCTATTGATTCCTATTGGAATTTATTTATATTTTTATTTTTTACGCATTGCTGACTTTTGGGGCATAAAACTAAAAAGTATTCAAATAAAAATAGCCTCTATTTTTTTGACACTTTTGGCAGTTATTTTTTCTGCTAATTTATTTGGAGTTGGTGCTTTGATTATATTCCATATTGTCGCAGTAGCTTTATGTATGGAAATACTTAATTTTATATTTGTAGCTTTACATAAGAAAAAAGGTATAAAAATTAATATTTGGAATAAGCTTTTTAGGTGTGGCTTTATTCCTATAATTATTGCGTCAATGATTCTAGGTTATGGTTATTACAATATGAAAAATGTTGTGAAAACTGACTATACTGTTCATACAAGAAAAGCAATACGAGATCAAGGTTATAAAATCGCTATGATTTCAGATCTTCATTTTGGTACAACCATGAATGAAAAAGAGCTTATGAAATATTGTAAAGAAATAGAGGACAATAAGCCAGATATTGTAGCTCTTTGCGGAGATATCGTTGACGAAAGAACAAATTTATTGCAAATGAAAAATGCAGCAAAGCTGTTAGGAAATATAAAGAGCACCTATGGAACTTATTATATTTATGGAAATCATGATAAGGCAACATATTCTGCCACTCCTAGCTTTGATGAAAATCAATTAAAAAATGAATTGGAGAGGAATGGGGTCCATGTATTACAAGATGAGATATATAAAGTAAATGGAGAATTAACTATCATTGGAAGAAAAGATAAGGGTTTCTCTTCTGAGATAAATCGAAAAACAAGTAAAGAACTTCTTCAAAATGCTGACGTTAATAATTTCCTTTTATTATTAGATCATCAACCTAGCGAATTGAAGCAAAATAGCCTAGAAGGAATAGATTTACAATTATCTGGTCATACTCATGCTGGTCAGATTTGGCCAGAAGGATTATTTAACAAAGTGCTTGGAATTGGAGAACTGAATTATGGATATAAAAGAATAGGCAATTATCAAATTATTGTTTCATCTGGTATTGGAGGATGGGGATATCCGATTCGAACAGGTTCTCATTCAGAATATGTCATTGTGAACGTGAAAAGGTAGTTAAAGTTCACTTAAGGTAATATTTTTAATTTAGAGGTGTGTTATGGAGTATAGAAGTTTAGGAAGAACAGGAATAAAAATAAGTGCTATAGGTATTGGAGGTGAAGGCTTTGAAAATAAAAGCTATGAGCAATGTGAAGAAATTATTGATTGTGCAATGAAGGAAGACATCAATTTTTTTGACTTATATAATTCTAACCCAGAAGTAAGAAGTAATGTGGGAAAAGCTTTGAGCAAATATCCTAGAGGCAGTTTTGTTATTGAAGGTCATCTATGCTCTACTTGGGATAGAGGACAATATAGGCGTACAAGAAATATTAAAGAAGTTGTAAATGCCTATGAAGACTTTTTAGCTAGAATGCAGTTGGACTATGTTGATGTAGGAATGATTCATTACGTGGATGATCAGAGGGATTTTGATAATATTTTTAATGGAGAAATAATAAAATATGCCAAAGAATTAAAGGAAAAAGGAATTATTAAGTCCTTAGGAATATCTACGCATAATACTGATATTGCTTTTAAAGCAGTGGAGACAGGAATAATAGATGTGATTTTATTTAGTATCAATGCTGCTTATGATATGTTACCAGCCAGTGAAGATGTAAATATACTTTTTGAAGAGAATACTTTTAAAGATAGAACTTATGGAGGCATAGATTCTAAAAGAGATGAACTTTATCGAACTTGTCAAAATGCTGGAGTAGCACTTACAGTTATGAAGGGATATGCTGCTGGAGTATTATTAAGTGAAAAAGAATCTCCCTTTAAGAAAGCACTGACACCAGTACAATGTTTGCATTACTGCTTAACTAGACCAGCAGTAGCTTCAGTAATGGTGGGAGTAGGAAATATTAATCAAATATTAGCAGCTACTGCTTATGTTTCAGCAAAGGATAAAGAAAAGGACTACAGTGAAGTACTAGCTAATGCTCCAAGAAGTTCCTTTAGCGGACACTGTATGTATTGCGGGCACTGTGCACCATGCTCAAAAAAAATTGATATTGCCGCAGTAAATAAATATTTAGATTTAGCATTAATTCAAGAAGAAGTCCCTGAAACCTTAAAAAATCATTATGCTTTATTGGAGCATCATGCAGGAGAATGCGTAGAATGCGGTTCCTGCATGAAGAATTGTCCATTTAGTGTAGATGTCATAAACAAAATGAAACAAGCAACTAATCTGTTTGGAAACTAAAATGTAATATTTAAAGACAAACGGCTATGTTGCTATAATAGGAGGTGGAAAAGTATATGACTATTACAGAAGTAAGTGAAAAATTTGGAATTTCACAAGACACTCTACGCTACTATGAACGCATAGGACTAATTCCTCGTGTAAATCGTAACAAAAGTGGAATTAGAGATTATAATGAGGAAGACTGCAAATGGGTAGAATTTATAAAATGCATGAGAGGTGCTGGATTGCAAATTGAAGCCTTAATTGAATATGTGGCTTTATTTCAGCAGGGGAGTGAGACGGTAGAGGCTAGAAAAGAATTATTAACTGATCAGCGCAAGCATCTTGCTGAAAAAATGGAAGAGATGAAGATAACTCTGGAACGCCTTAATCGCAAAATAGAAGGTTATGAACAGACAGTAGGTAAAAAAGAAAAAGAATTAAGAAAAGATTAAACTTGATAATAGTAGCTTATGGTTTAAAGCCTTCTTTTGCTAAGAGTACAGGATATAAGAAAATGTAAATGATAAATAAAATCAATAGGATTAGATAGTACTTTATCCCAAATTGGTATTAATGATTCTAAATTTGAGATAATGGCTCAGAAAGCTTGCAGAGGTGCAATTATGCAAGGCTTTAAGCAGCTTGATCAGAAGGACATAGAAAATATATTTAAAAAGTGTATTTAAATATTAATTAATTTTAGCGCATTCGCTTGTAAGCGAGTGCGCTATTTTAACAACAATTTTATGTATTACCAATGCTTTATAGCGTCATATATTAAATATAGTACAAATAATACAAATAAAACCTTAAGTATAGCTACTGTTATTCTTATAACAGCTACAATTAATATTATACCCAAAATTAAACTGATTAATTTTCTCATGTAAATTCCCCCCTTTTTATATTAATTTTACATCCTAACTGCATATTTTAAAACCCCATATTTTATTTTATTCAAAAAAAATACCTATTGACCTTAAGTTAAGTTAAGGGTTTATGGTATATGAGTAGAGATTAATATAACAATAATATTTTAAGGAGGCGAAAATATAGTATGCAATATAAATAGTCTATAGCAGAGAATTAATCATACTTTATTTTCATACTAGTATGATTTTATGGTTGTAGCAATATGTATCATATAAAATGAAAGAGGTAAAGAAATATGAAAAAAGATTTAGGAGCAACATTAGGAATATATCCTACACCTGTTGTAATTGTCGGTGCAATGGTAAACGGAAAACCAACATGGACTTTGGTGGCACATACAGGGATTGTGAGCCATGATAGTTTTTTGGTGAGTCTTGCTAAGCCACATTTTATAAATCAAGGAGTGAAGGAGTCAAAAGCATTATCAGTTAATGTAATTGATGAAGCACTACTAAAAAAAGCAGATTATTGTGGATGCAATTCGGGAAGTAAGGTTGATAAATCAGAAGTATTTGGGTATGAAGTTGGAGAAACAGGCGCGCCAATGATTAAAGATGCAAAAGTTGTAATGGAGTGTACTGTGGCTGATATATATGAAGTAGGTGTATTTGAAAACTTTATTCTCAAGATAGTACATACATTTGCTGATGAAACAATTATAAATGCTAATGGGAAAATTGATTATACACAGTTTAAACCAGTTTTATTCGAGATGCCAAATTATAATTATTTAAGCATGGGTGATGTAATTGCAAAAGGAGCTAATGAAAGGAGCAGACAATGAAATATGCAAAATTAGGTAATTCAAGTATTGAGGTATCACAGTTATGTGTGGGATGTATGAGCTTTGGAAAGGCATCCGAAGATTTTCATCAGTGGACACTGAATCTAGAAGATACTGAAGCAATTGTAAAGAAGGCATTAGAACTCGGCATTAATTTCTTCGATACCGCCAATACATATTCACATGGAACAAGTGAAGAATATCTTGGACGTGCCTTGAAGAATAATATTGCCAGAGAAAAAGTTGTAATTGGTACTAAGGTTTATTTTAATGAAGGACATCTTTCGAAAGAAGCAATTAACAGAGAAATAGATGGTTCACTGAAGCGTCTGGGAACGGATTACGTGGATCTTTATATTATTCATAGATTTGATTATGGAACATCAATTGAAGAAACAATGGAAGCGCTTGACGGACTTGTAAAGGCTGGAAAAGTACGTGCCCTTGGAGCATCAGCCATGTACGGATATCAGTTTATGAAGATGCAACACATTGCAGAATTGAATGGATGGACAAAGTTCGTATCAATGCAGAATCACTACAATCTTCTCTATCGTGAGGATGAGAGAGAACTGATTCCAATCTGCGATGAAACGAACGTGGCAAGAATACCATATAGTCCACTTGCAGCAGGACATTTGTCAAGACCAACCTGGCAATCAGAGAGTAAAAGAAGTGCGACAGATAAAATGGCGGCACAGAAGTATAATGCTACAATGGAAAGTGATATGAAAATCGTAGAACATGTTGCAAAGCTGGCTAAAGAAAAGAATGTCACCATGACACAGATTGCCCTTGCATGGCAGTTTGCAAAAGGCGTGACGGCACCAATCATTGGTGGAACGAAAGTGAAATATTATGAAGATGCAGCAAGAAGCTTTGATGTAAAGCTGACAGATGAAGATGTGGTATTTCTTGAAGAGTGTTATGTGCCACATGCCGTTGTTGGTGCCTTATAGAGAACTGTTTTTATCAATAGAATAATAGAAAAAGAAGGAAGCGTAATATTATATTCGAAGAAATTTATACCTTAAACAATGGAGTGAATATAATGAACAAAGAGTGGAAGTAATCTTTCTGAATATGCTGTATGCAGCATCTGAATATTTTATCATCTGTAGCGTTTCCTGAAAAATAAAGTTACTTCTAGCGGATTGAAGCCCGCTAGAAGTAACTTTATTTATACAGAAGAATATTATTTAATGCTGCCTGATCTAGAACGCCTTTTAAATATAATAAGAATAGTTCCTGAGAGTATTAAACTCACACCTGCTGCTTCCAGTATATCTTCGTCTATGAAAGAACCTGTTTTGGGTAAGGTTATTTCATTAGAAGCTTTAGTAGATGTTTCGCCAGAGCTAGTTGTATTTTCAGGATTGCTATTAATTTGATTTTGCAATAAATTTTTTATTACAGCTTCAGCATCGGTGAGTTTACTGTAATTTGTAATCCAGATTTTTTGAGAGGAGGTAAGAGCATCATAAGCTTTCCTAGCAGATGAAATCAAATCAGCATCAGCTAGAGTGACATTTTCGGGTATAGCCTTTATTTTAGCGGTTACCGTATCAGCAGCAGCTTTATCGGCTATTAAATTATTATCAGCAGCTGCTAATGAAGCTGTGACAGGTGTATTTGAAGCTGTTCCTGCACCAGTTAAATTATTGATATAATTTTCTGAGGTGAGAGAGTTAAATAGAATTCTGACAGAATGAGCTCCGGAAGGCAAATTGTTAATTAATAATACACCATTGCTATCTGTTGAAGCTTCCTGAGCCTGGCTATTATCTACAGAATATAGTAAGCTAGCATTAGCTAAAAGGGTATCTCCATTTTTTACGGTTATAGATGAGTTATAAGGAACAGGAGAGTAGTCTGATATAGCCTTGCATCTTCCTTGATACATTGGATATGAAAAGCTTCCTCCATTTTTGGCAGTAAGTGATTGAATATAATCCTCTGTTATCACATCTAAAGCATTGCCTTCACCTATGTTTTTTAAACTGCCAAGCATAGTATAGCCATCTCCGCCGCTTGTTTCAAAGTCGTTAGAGGCTAAAACTATCTTGGTAGAATTATCATTTCTATCAAGTATCTTTCCGTCGCTTCCGTCTTTGTTAAGTAAAACAATTTTAGCCACTCTGCTTGAAACAGGACTATTTGGATTGTATTCGAAGCGCATTCCTGATACCTGAGGAAATCTTCCGTCGGCTCCAGTTATCAATCCTGTAGTCTTATCTTGTCCAGTTATTTTAGATACGCCATTTTCTATAACTTGATATAGAATAGCAGGGGTAATCTCCTTGAGAGATAATATATTTCCAAAAGGTAAAACTGATATTATCTGTCCTTTATTTATATCTCCAGCAGGAATTACATCACGAACGCCTCCTCCGTTTTCTAAGGCTACTATGGGAAGAGATGAATAATCTGTATTGGAAACTTGTGATTTAGCACTGTACGACATAGCGTCTGCAACCAAATCGCCTAGGTTCGTTTCACCTAATCTTGCAACGGATTGTCCATTTACTGATCCAGCCCAAAAGGTAGTGTCAGTGTGTCCAACAACCTGAGAATATATAGAAGCTTGAGAAGCGTTAATGCTGTTTGCTAAAGTCTGAACTGTATTGTTAGGAGTGTAGTTTTTTTGAATATCTGATGGAGCCATGAGGGTTTCTGAGGACGAAATTTTTCCGGAAGCATCAATGGAAACATCTATTTTTCCCAAATTAGCAGAATAGCAGCCTGTTTGAGCAATTAGAGTACCATTTACTACTGTATTTTCTACAGAGTGACTGTGACCGTCTATTATAATATTTATGCCATCCACATTTTTTGCAATATCAGTGCTTACTGGACTGCTGGAGGTATCATTGCCTATATGCATAATACCTACAATTATCTCAGCGCCTTCATTCTTTAATTTACTTACTTCTGATTTTGAAGTGGATATTGGATCAGCAAAGGTTAATCCAACTATATTTGCAGGATTGGTTTTGTATAAGGTTTCTTGAGTGGTTATACCGAAAAATCCAACTTTAATTCCGTTAATGGTTTTTATAAAATACATTCCGTTATTGCTGTTTATGCCATCTAAAAAGGCTTTTCCATTTTGCAGTACATTTGCAGATATCACAGGAAAGTTTGCTAATTTTGCGTTAGCTATGGTTTGATTCTGTCCATAATCAAATTCATGATTTCCTAAAACCATGCCGTCATAGCCAGCTGAATTCATTAGTTTTATCACATCTGATCCCTTACTTAAAGTTGCAAAGGGTACCCCTTGAGTGGCATCACCAGCATCTATAAGTAAGGAATTTGGAGTGTTGCTTTTTACAGAGGCTACATAATCTAAACCTATTTGAGTTAAAGTATTTGATTTGTTGAAAGCATCAAGTACATGTCCATGCATATCATTTGTATGAAAAATAGTGAAGGATTTAGCAGGAGTGTCTGCAAATACAGTAGTTTTAAAGGCTGTATTTCCAAAGGCAATAGATAAGAAAAGTAAGAATATAAAGAGTTTTTTAGTGATTTTTTTTAAATACATTTTTTATCCCACCTTATGTAATAATCTATTACAGTTTAACATCGATTTTATATAGTAAATGGATATTTATGTTAAAATACTGTTAATTTGTAATATTATTAATAAAGAAGAAAAAATATCGATTCATTAAGGACGACGGACTACGGCATAAATATAATAAATCCCAAGGTAGCGAATCTTGTCGGGAGTGCTTTTATTTATGCATAAGTTTAGAAATAATAGACGAACCATTATTTATTATGCTTAGCAAAGATGCAATTAATCCAATAATTGATATTAATAGCATACTATCACTCCCTATTATTTATATCACCGCAGCCGTCTAATATAATTTTATAATGTAAAAATTAAAATGTCAATAATTACCATGTTGTATGAATAAAATGTTCTTAATAAATATAATGGAATTTATCATGGTGAATGCTTTGATAAATTTCTTACTTTACAGTTGAGAATAAATTCTTCAAAAGCATGTGCCTTTTTCTTTAAAATAAAAAAGACTTAATCGTCATTAAGTCTTTTTTGGCTGCCCAAGCTGGATTCGAACCAACACAGTGCCTGCTCCAGAGGCAGAAAGAAGACTATGACATACTAAAAGGCTTGATTTTACTAGGTTAGTACCTTTATAAAGCTTTGTTAAGGCACATGTTCTTGAATATTTTAATTATAACATATAAAAGATAAATATGCATAAAAAACAAAGCCACATCCGAAGATGCAGCTTAAATAGGAAAAAATGATTAAATATTTATCGTTTTAATTATATCCATATTTTTGGAATCTATACAATTTAACCGACAAAAATACGAAACGACATAAATACGAAGGGAAGATAACCGACATAAATACGAAGTATATAATAATAGCATAAATACTATGTTTATAAAAAATTTTCCCCAAAGTGTTGTAGTAACTCCTGTTTTTGTTATGTTTACTGCAAAACGTTGATATTACTAGCTTTAAGCGTAATTCGTATAAAAGTCGGTAAACCTCGTGGGAATGTCGGCTTTGGAATTAAGCAAGATATAATAATATACCTTAAACTGTTGATGTTACTAGGTTTATAGCTATTTAATTAATTAAGCCTAACAGTTTCATGATAATTACAACATAGTGGGGAATACCTGCAACAAAATGGGGAATTAAACCTAACAAAAACATGAGTTTTTATTAATAAGGTATGTTTATATCTTCGTATTTTTGTCGGCATATCTCGTAAAAATGTCTTTTACACTTTCAACCTCGCTAAATTGTCGGCAAAAGTCCTGTTTTTGTTGTGGTTAATCAGGAACATGTTATCTTAATACATGAAAGTGTTATCTTGGTCTATAAAACCTTGGTATTACTAGGTTTAGGCGTAGTTCGTTAAATTGTCGGTAACTCTCGTAGTAATGTCGGTTAAGTTCGTAAGGTTGTCTTTTTTCGATTTGGTGGAAAGAAATACAATGTATTAAAGATAAATGTGGATTATATTACGATGCTCTTAAGTATTGGTATTACTAGATTTATGGCTGTTTAATAATTTAAATCTAACACTTCCCTGCTTTACGATAACAAAAACATGACTTACGATAACAGATTGATGATACATTGCAACATTTTGGGGAATGTTTAAAACAAAAATGGGAGTTTTATAGGTCAATAGAATGTTTGTAAAAAGCTTATCCATAAATGCAGATATTAAGGTGTAGCAAGCATTTTGCTGACTTTAAAAGATTTAATAAGCATTTCTATGACCATAGATTTAAATTATAAGCATTTCATTGACTTCGTAAAAATGTCGGTAAAAATCTTATCTTTGTTGGGGGTCAGAATTTACTAAGTTTATCAAAGACCACACCTTAATTCATGGAATACCACACCTTAATTAAAAAACTATATTTTTTTAGAAGTTAATATATATTTTAAGCTTAAGGTGTGGTTTTTGGTGAACTTTTTATAATAAACTGTGGTATCTGATGAATTGATTATAAAAAGGTGTGGTATTTGATAAATCAAAAAGGTAGTTGAGCTAATCCTCAACTACCTTTTTCATCTTCTTTTATGATTTCTAACACATCGCTTAAATTTACTTCTAGTACATCACATATTGTTTCAAGGTTCTCAAATTTAATAGCATTTGTATTATTATCTACTAATTTTTTAAGATTGTTATATCCTATTTTTGTTTCCTTACTTAACCAAAAAGCTGTTTTATTTTTTTGCTCTAATATTTTATCAATATTAACCCTTATCAAAATTTCACCTCCTATAATAAATATATACTGTATACAGATAGTTGTCAAAAAATATTTGTTCACATAATGTTTACAAAGTATATGTAGACAGATAGCTGTATGCATAGTATACTTAAAACATGGACAGCGAGTTAAAGCAAAAACAAATAAAATTTATAGGAGGAATTAAAAATGATAAAAGAAATCACAATTAAAAAAGGACTTCAGGAGGCTCTGCAAAATTTAGATGGAAAGGATTTGGCAATCTACATCTACGTTGGAGCAGACGAGGTAATGTTAGATAAATACATAGAAAACGCAGAAATTAGCTTTGCTAATGGCTACATAGCTTTAGGTACTTCCGAAAATGAAGTTGAGCCACCACTTAGAATAAAATTGGACGAAATTGTGTCCATAGAAGACTTTAATTTTGATGAAAGCTTGGATATACATATACAGACTACTAATTGTAAATTTGTTATAAATAATTAATAAGAGCTTTGATTATGCAAATTAAAAATGGGGAAAGTGGCTTGAAGATAAGGTGGAGTTTAGTCAAGATACTGCAAGGAATTTTATAAGAGTTGCTGAATCTTTTCCAAATTCCGAAACGCTTCGTAATTTATCTATTAGTAAAGTATATAATATTTTAGAATTACCTTCAGACCAACGAGAAGAATTTATCTTAGAAACGCATAATGTCAACGGACAATCTAAGACTGTAGATGAAATGACTACTAGAGAATTATGGATTCTAAAGGTTCAAAATGAACATTTACAAAAAAATTAATAAAAATTGCTCAAAAAAATTTGACAACACAGAAAAAGGGTGATAATATGAGGAGTGAACCATATTCAAAACCCAAAATAAGCATCCAGACTTTTATTTTCTGCACACTTTTTTAAAACTACTACTATTTAATTTTTGCAATTAACTTACTTTTATTTCTTATACTCTTTTTTAGATTTACTACTATCTATTCAAGGTGTTTAAAATTAGCACTTTTAAATACCTATAATTTTTCGTACACTTTTTTACTGTCGTCTCTTACTTATCTTTATTATTACCAGTAACCATGCGTTTTATACACGGTACTTCCTTAAGGTAGTGAAAAGGAATAGGAATGATAATAACATATTATCGTTAGTATTTTTGATTAACTATAGTGTACAACACTACCATTACTAAGTCAACATGATTTTAAAAGTTTTTTGAGTTTATCGTATAAATAAAAAATTAATTACAAAATTTAGGAGGAAAAATATTATGGTGGAACTACAAAATTACAAGAAAGAAATGCAGGAAAAATATAAAAATGAAATTGATAAATTCAACACAATATTACTAGACGTAAATTCTTTTGCTAGAGGAGAAATTATGTGGGATTTGTTAAAAAGTTCCTTATATGTAGAAAAGGAATTAAAATATTATTTATTCCTAAGGTGGTGGAATGATATAGATGCAGGACATCAATATTTTAGAAATAAAAATATTAAGGTTTGGATAAGGGCTGCTAAATTAAATTTGATTTTTAAAGAACTAAATTTTGATAGTGAAGGGTATGCAACAGTATATAGGGGAGAGAATGAATATTCACGATTTTATGTTGATGATGCAAAAAATAAAAATGTTTATAGTTGGACAACTGATAAGAATATAGCTATGAGGTTTGCAAATGGAGCAAGAGTTAGGTCAAGGGGAAGATTAAACAATATGCAAATATTAATAGGAAAAGTAAAAAAAGATGATATATTAGCTTATCTAACTGACAGAAATGAAAATGAAGTTGTATGCTTTAACGTTATTATAGATGAAATTATTAATTTAGAGGAGGAAAAATAAAATAATGGACTTACAAACACAAATCAATTTACTTACAAAACAAATAATCGAGTTAAAACAACAAACCGCAAAGAACATATTAGGGATAGGTAGAAGGTTAATAATGGTTAAGGAGAGTCTACCACATGGCGAATGGGGGAAATGGCTTGAAGAAAAAGTAGAATTTACAGATAGAACCGCTAGAAAGTTTATGAAAGTCGCCAACGAATTTGATGAGATTGAAGAAATAAAAGGGAAGACGCCTTCCGATTTAGGAATAGAAAAATTATATATACTATCTTCTATAAAACCCAAGGATAGAGAAGAATTTTTAAACAATAATGATATAGAGAATATGTCAACGAGGGAATTACAACTTATTATGAAAAAAGCTAAAAACATACCAGTTAAAGAGAATAAAAACACTAATATTAAGGAATTAATTGAAGATAATACGGTAGGGAACTATGAAGATGATAAATGGGTTAAAACAATACAAATTACAAATGAAATTATCTTGAAAACTGGTGAATTTTACAATGATATAAATAGCACCTTAGAGTTCGATAAATATGAAAGTATGCTATTAAGTAGATATTTAGCAAGAGAGATTACACATTCTGAGTTGAAAAAAATTATAGAAGATAATAATTTAAATATACCATTTTTAAAAAATGAAAATAATTATAGAAAATTTTTAGATGGATTGGATATAAGTAATAGTTATATGCATTATGATGATAACTGCTGCTACTATAATATCTTGGAAACAAAGGATTTATCATGGAAAAACAATGTTGAATTTGCTTGGGAAAAAGATGAAAAAAAGAGACAAAGGCTCTTTAATGAAAATAAAGATTTTGTATTTACTAAGGATAAATATACTATTGCTAGAGGTTTTATTGAAGATACAGAATATATCTGCATCTATAAAGATAAAGAATTATTTGCACATTATTGTGCTGATAAAAATTATAGAAGTAAAATAGAAAAACTATTTAAGTTTTATAAAATAAATAAAAAATATATGGAATTAGTAGACAAGTTTATTAATGCAAAAAATATTGAAAAAGAGAAAGAATTAGAAGAAGCTTACAATAAAGCTGTAAAAGATGCAAAAGCAAAATTCGTAAAAAATGATGAAACATATTTGCTTAGAGAATATGCTAATCAAAGGGATTTTATGCAAGTTTTTAAAGGGTTCAAGCAAGTATCTAAGTATGTTTTTGAAATAGGTATGAATCTGTATAATGTAGATTTTTATAATGTTGTAAGTACAAAAACATATTATAGGGAGCTAGTTAAAAATTCTGACACAGAATTGGTACATATAAAAGAATTCCATGCGGAATTAGAGCAGTTAGCTAAAAAAATAGCAGATAAATATAAAGAATATAATTTTAATAATAATAATTTTTGGGAAGATTTGCTGGGAGATAAAAAGCAAAGAGAAGCTGATTTGGATATTTTTACAGTTGAAGAAAAGAAACTGTTAAAAGAAATTCTAAGCAATGAAAAATTAGCTAAAAAATTATATATATTAGGAGCACAGGAGTACCACCCAGATAAATTTACTGCAAAGCCCAAAAAACAGCAAGAAGAAGCAGAAACAAAAATGAAATTACTAAATGCAATAAAAGATAAAATAAGCGGATAAATTTTGAGAAGCTCTTGCATTTTATAATAGATTCCATAAGCAAATATAGATAGGTGTTAATGTTGCACGAAAAACGTGTACTGGAATTTAATTAATCAAAAAATAATATTGATACCAGTACACAATATACGTGTAACATTAATAGCTGAACTTGTAAAGTTACACGTATTTCGTGCACTGCAAAATTTATGTTACACAATATACGTGCAACATCGCAGTGAATAAATAGGAAACAGTAATAAAGAGGAAAGATATAATAAAGTGAATTTTATGTTACACAAATAAATTTGTGGTAACATGTTTAAAAATTTTTTGGAGGGATGTAACATGTTAAAAATTGAAATGAATTTAAATAAGTCTTTTAGTATTTTAGATAATAATTTATATTTAAATGAATTTTTTTCCAATGCAGCTATAGCTATATATAGTTTACTACAACGCAATTATATATCTGCAAAAGGATTTAGTATTAATAGTATAAATATATTAGCAAATTATCTATATTCTGCAAATAATCGCAGAATCAATGAAAAAATTATAGAGGGAATTAATGAATTAATTGAAAATGAACTTATATTAGTTGCTGATATGCAGTTTAAACCAATAGAAAACATAAGTAATTTAGGATTTAATACTCTATTTTATGTTGGCTTTAATTTGCCTGACACAGAGTATTTTAAAATTATGGACAAGGATTTAGATAACTTATTTTTAGCTTTAAAAGATAAAAAATATAAAAATATAGATAAGCTTAATATATGTAGATTTTATATTGCTTGTTGCAGGGTTTTTAATTGCGATGCTCGTTATGGGTACATAACACAATCTTCTTCTGCTGCTTGTGGGTATAATAGCAGTACAGTAAGCAGATATTTAGGAATTTTACAAGATGTAGGACTTATATATTACAACAACAGCTATCTAACACCTGAAAAGCATTATACAAAAACATATGTAGCTGCTAAGGAATATGAGGATTCAGAAGGAAAAATTATTGATAATAAAAATAGATTTGAAGCGTGTTTAAAGCAAGAAATTGAATGGAATAAGCTGGTACATACAGATAAGGTTAAAAGTAATGCAAGGCGTAGTGCAAGTAAAAAAATTAATAATACTAAAAAGAAAATTGAGGAATTAGAGCAAGCTAATTTATTAGTAGAACTTGCAAAAGCTAAAGAGGAAATAGAACAACTTAAAGCAGAAAAAGAAAAGCTTAAATATAAATCAGACAATGTTGTTAAGGTAGTAACTAAAAAACAAGATAATGGATTTTGGGGAAGTAATCCTAATAAAGATAATAGTAGCAAAAATTCTTGTTTAACTAAACATATAGGTAAAATCAGACCTAAAAACAATATTTATAGTGATAATGCCTATATGGATGAAGTGCTTCGTGATTTGGATGATTATGATGATGGTCTATCTTATTAATTAAAATTAAGGGGGAATAGGATTTATGATTAATAATATAAATACAAATATTTTACAATTAGAAGCTAAGGATATATATAACGGTGTAGAAATTAAAAATGATAATTATAAAAGGTATAAAGCATCATTGGATTATTCTTTGGAAGCTATAAAAATTAATGAAATATCTCCACGCAAAAATGAATTTTTTATGGTCGATAATAAACAATATACCAATGCTGTGATTAGTGTAACTTTTAAGTATAGTGTTAAAGATGTAGACAATAAAACTATTACAAAATCTACCAAACAACTAAGAGAAGAGTTGTATGAGAATGGATTTGATATTACTATAGCTAGTAAAAAGATTCATTATGTTAGATTTAAACGTAGTAGTGGTAGCAGTAGAGTTGGTAAATGTTTGTTTATAAGAGAAGATTTATATAAAAAAATGATGGATTGGAGCTATATGGATATTTGCCATGATGAAGGTGTAGAGATTGATTTAGCAGCTATAGAAGCTTATATAGCACTTACAACTAGCAGTATTATAGATACTATTACAGGCATTAAAAAAGAAAATATATTGATAATTGATGAATACATAAGCAAATTTGAAGATACTGTTATGGCAACTACAGTTGTAAATAATAATGGCACAGATAGATTACATACTCAAAAATCTAAAATAAAGATAGAAAATAATATATGGGATGGACAAGCATTAATGGACAGAAGTGTATTTGGAGATAAGTATGTAAATAAAGGAATGTTGCTTTTAAGAAATAGATTTTTTAAAGGTGCTTGCTTCAACACTAATATTCAGCAGTTTTTCACTTCCGCGGGAATAACAGATGTAAGCCAATTAAATGGATTTACCTTTGCAAAAAATATAGAGGATATAAAATTAATTTGTACTAAAAGTTGTATTAAGTATAGTAAATTTGGCAAAATCCAAAATTGGCTTATGCAAATTGAAGATACTTGGGGTGTTGTAAAATATGATAAACCAACTCATCATCTTATGGGAAAATATGTACAAACACATTACCAATTATTAAATACAGTTAGATTTAATAGGAATGAAACTTTAGAATTTCTTCAGCCATCTATGGATTATCTTTATAAACTGCTTAATGACCCGAGGGTAATGAGAAATCACCTTAAAATGAAAGTAAGTGATAATGAAGATATAGATGATGCTAGTATAAATAGCACTAATGACTTCATGCTCACTATGATGAATTTAAATGATAAATTTACTAAGACACAAATGTATTTAGATTTTAGAGGAGATGTAAGGGATAGTTTTATTAAAAATATAAGAAAAGGTCATATTTTAATAGAGGGAAATTATAGTGTATTATTTGGCAATGGATTAGAAATGCTAAAAGCTACTGTAAAAGATAAAAACAATCCTTTTTACTTTAATGGGAATAGTGTTTTGAGTAAGGGTGAAATACACTGTAAGAATTTTAACTATGGAGTAGAGCTATTAGGTTGTCGTTCACCTCATGTGACTATGGGTAACTTATTTGTAGGTAAAAATGTAGAATGTAAAGCCATAGATAAATATTTTAATCTTAGTAATCAAATTGTTTGTGTAAATTCCTTGCAGGAAAATACATTGGAAAGATTATCAAGTGCCGATTTCGATAGTGACCAAATGCTCATGACAGATAATAAACAGCTAATAGATAAAATTAAAATGAATTATGATAAGTTTTTAGTTCCTACATCTCAGGTTGAAGCTAAAAAACCAAATAGATATAATACTTCAATGGATAAAACGGATTTAGATATAAATACCTCTGTAAATAAGATAGGAGAGATAATAAATTTATCCCAAATTTTAAACACTCAATTTTGGGACAAATTCAACAAAAGTAATGAGTTTGATGAAGAGCTATATGCAAATATTTGCCAGTTGGATGTTATGAGTTGTATTGAAATAGATAAAGCTAAAAAAGAGTTTACAGTAGACAATGCAAAAGAATTAGATATATTAAGATTAAAGTATAAGGTTGTTACTGTATGTAATGCAAATAATAGAATTGCTAGTAAAAAGAAAACAGAATTATATATGGAAATGTTAGCATTACAAGAGGATAAGCAAGATTATAAATATTTTGTAAAAGCTAATGGGTTGGAAGGGTATTATACTAAAACAACAAAGCCTAATTTCATGAAATACACTGGTAATTCAAAAAAGAAAAACTTACTTGAAGAAGCTAATAAAAAAGTAGCTTTTAAAAAGTATAATAGTACAATGTGTTACTTGGAAGATATTATAGATGTAGAATTTAAAAATATAAATGCTAAAAGGATTCAAGAAAAAGATAAAATCACATTTTCAGAAATGTTCCAAAATGAAGTAAAGATATTAACAAGTTTGTGTGATAAAGATAGGGTTAATAATATAATTAAAATTGTTGAGGAATATAAAAATGAAGTTAAGGCAATATGGACAAAAAAAATAACAGATGGGGCAACGGAAGAAGAAATTAAAAAGATAAATAGTCAAAAATATTTAGACGCAGTAGATAAAAAAGCAGAATGTATAAGCAAAATAAGTAAATTAAAAGTAAAATCCGAGGATATAAAAAGCATTATAAAAAAATATGACATTGAATGTAAAGATATAATAAAAGCTAGGAACGAGAAGAAAAAGGAAAAGGGATTAGAGGTTCAAGAAGATAAAAAATATGAAATATTTGGCATTGGTAGATTTTTATTAACTGTATTATTTGCTGCACACAGGTCGGAATTTTTAAGAATTTTTGAAGAGCAAAAAGAAAATATTGAATATCTAAAATATGTTAATAAAGATGGAGATTTCAAACTTTACAACATGGAATATAAAATAGTAAAAAATCCTACCGATGTTTTTCTGAAGCAAGTTATATAGCCATTTCTAAGGTGTAGTTGACACCTTTATAGGAGAGAGAATAAAGAGCAGTAATAAAACTCTCTTGGATATAACTTATACGTATTGGTGTATATCAAGTTGGGGTAGCCAGTAAAATGGTTACTCTAGCGGTATATACTATTAAAAAAAGCCTTTTATTATTATTATTATTATTAATATAAATATATTATGCTCACGTTCGTGGCACGAGTGGGCTACTCTTTTATTTTTTTATTAAACAAAATTTAAAACATCCCATTTAATCATAACATTTTAAAAAGTAAATAGCAATAGTTTTTAAAAAATAAATTCAAAAAATTTTTAGATATTTTTATATGATTTATACATTTTATAAACTACTTATTTAAGCTTTTATTCCTCCTGCAAAAATAGGTAGTTTAATTATTCATCTTTAATTAATTTTATTTTTTAAAAATTGATGCTGCATAGGCGTTAAGTGTAGCATCTTTTTTTATATTTAAACGATTACTATAAAACGTTATAAAATAACGGATTATTAATAAGTGGTTTATAAAATGTATATAGCACCCGTATTTTAAAATTAAAATATGGCTAGTGGATAAAAATTAATCCTATTTTAAATTCAAAAAAAGATAGGAGATTGATAAAAATGAAAGAAAAAACAAGCGGCATTTATTTGATAGAGGACATAGAAACTGGAAATGTATATGTTGGACAAAGTAAGGATATTGCTAGAAGATGGAGCACTCACAGTGCAAATATTAAAAGTGGGAAACATGATTACAAAGAATTGGTTGAAGCTTATGCTCAAGATAGTAAAAGGATTAAGTATAGCATTCTTGAAGAGTGTCCACCAGATAAATTAAAGGAAAGAGAAGATTGGTGGATTAAGTATATCGAAAAAATTGATGAATGGCATATTATAAATAAACAAAGGCATGGTGGAGCTAGTAAAACTGTTAGAGATACTGGTAATATGTGTAAGGCTCAAACAGGCGAAAGCAATGGACATTGCACCAAATTAAATAAAGAAAAGGTTATAGAAATAAAAAAACTAATGGCTGAAGGTGAATATACAGATAAGCATTTAGCGAAAATGTACAATGTTAGTATTAGCTTAATTAATAGTATAAGAAAAGGCACAAGATGGGCATCGGTATATGTGGATTAGTTAATACATATTATTTTTAAAATATTTAGAATAATAAAAGGAAATAATCATCTCCTGTAGAAATATAAGGTAAAACTATAATTTTTATGGGAGATGATTGATTTGAAAGAAAATAAACAATTTCATTGTATAGTTTGTAATCAAGATTATAAAAGATTACACAGCATATCAGAGCATTTAGACTCGGTACCATATGTTATTGATGATACTAAAGGAATATGTGCATATTGCACAAAAAAAGGATATACTATATGTAGTTATGATAAAAAAACTTTTAATCGAACAGAAATAGATTATAGTAAATTTTATATATATAAAGATATATCTGATGCACCAAAGCAATTTTATAAAGCTTTAGAATTTACATTTGAACATAATAATTATGTAAATGGTGAATTTTGCTGTAATAAATGCTTCAATCTAGCATATTGGAAATCTAATGTAGTAGAACAATATTTAAACAAACTAAAAGTTGAAGATTTGTTAGGAGTAAGAGATTTGATGAAGCCATTGCCAGGACAAAAATCTATAAATATACCTAAAATATCAAAAGAAGAAATAGATATTTTAGAAAGATATATTAATTCAAAAATTGATTATATAAAAAATAATTTATAGATAAATGTTTATATAGAGCTTACATAAAGTAGGCTCTTTTGTTATAAGCCAAAAGCAGGAAAATACCTTTTTATGTCGAATATGGATATATTGAGGTGATAAAATGCTTTGGAGAAAAAATCAAGAAGATGAAAGTGAAGAAAATTTAAAATTATTTAATGAATTTATGAAAAAAGATAAAAAAAGTTTAATCGTAAAAAAAATAGAGTTACAGAATGAAGTAAATAAGGAAAAATACAAAGAGTCTGATTTTAATTTTATTTTATCTGTAATGCTAAATATGGGGACTTTTTTAATAACATTTTATATAACATTTTATACAACAATGGCAAAAGATAGACCAGAGACCAAAATGAATTTTTTGAACTTTTTTAATGAAATTTCTGGTTTTATAATTATGTATTTTGTATATATTGGATTAGCCCATGTAGTATGTCTTTGGTATAATCAAAGAAAATATAAGAAAAAATATAAATATATAAAAGAGCTTGAGTATGTAACCAATATATTAGATAACTATGATACATTTCATGATGGAGTAGAATCAAATGAAGAAGAAAAGGCTGCTGAATAGAAAAATTCAAATAATAATATTAAAATAAAAAATATACTTAATATTAATAAAATTAGTGAGTATGCAAAAAGTTGGAAAAAACTTAGAAATGTTGCTTTAGAAATGGCATTGAATTATGAAAAGCTAAATGACGAAGATAAATATATATTAGAAAGTGAGTTAAAGGATAAAATAATTGATATTGATAAAACTGTGTTAATCTCAATAGTTCTTGTATTTTTATCACCATTAATAAATATTATACCAACTTATGTACTGTTAAAAATTATAGCATATGTAGCTTATTGTATATTGTTTTCGCGCTATATTGTTGTTTCAGTTAAAAAATATAGAGTATACAAATTTTATCTTCAAGTAATTAATGATGTAAATACTGGAACAATTACGTTTGTGAATGAAAATAAAAAAGATATTAAGTTTAATACAAAAAAGAAAAATGAAAATATCAAGTAAACGCTGAAAATTTTAAAGGAAAAGGCATCCTAATTTTATAGGGTGTTTTTTTATGCCCAAAATTAATTAAAAATTGGAGGAATTTGATTATGATAAATTTTAATGAAGCTGAGATAAATTATTTTAAGGCTTTTTTTAAGGAATATAAAGAAAGTGAATGCATTAGAGAATGTTTAAAAGACATGAGAATTAATGCAGATTATGTAAGGAAAATGGAAGAAAATATAAATCAAATTAATGAAGATGTGAATAAAATATTCGTAGATTATATAAAAAATATTTTGGGATGCTATTTTGTTATTAAGGGATTGGATGTACTAGAAGATTTGCTTGAAGATGAAATGATTACTGAAGTTGAAGCTGGGATATGCAAGAAGGTTTTTAAAGAATGGTAATGGCGATAGGGTTGTCGCTATAGATTTAATCGAGAGCAAATTTAAAATATAAAATAGGGAGGAATGCTATAATGTATAAAAAGTATATGGCTAGATTAAAAAAGTATGATAATAATGAATTTGTTGGTAATATAAATGATAGTATTAAAAATATTAAAAAGACTATAGTAAAACAGGAAATAAATTTTGTTTACAGAGATATAAGAGATTTAAAGTGGGAATTACAAAATAAAGAAAATTTTACTGAAAAAGAATGGAATGAGATGCTTGAAAAACTAGATACATTGATGGAAGATGTATTAATAATTAAAAATAGCGTGGAGAATATCTAATGTATTTTATGTTAAATAGTGGTATAATATTCCTGTAAGAAGGTGATATTATGTTTTTGTTTAAAAGCTTTAAGCTAGGTAAGCACATTAGAGTTAATACTACAAAAAATGGTATTAGCAGTGTTAGCATTGGTGGCAAGAATGCAAGATTAGGCGTTAATAAAAAAGGTTTATATACAAGTGCAAATAAAGATGGATTTTATGTTAGAGAGCAGTTAACTAATAATAAGCAAAGCAGGAATAATAAAAATAATAACAGTGGTAGTAATGCCAGTAGTGATTTGACTTTATGGCAATTGCTTAAGTTGTGTATTGGATTTTACATATTTATTTTAATTTTAGATGGATTAACATTTAAGAGTGGAATATTATTATATGTGCTTGGTGCATTAGATATATTATTTTTTATAATATGTGGAATTGGAGTTATTGGAAATAAAATAAAAGAGATGAAGAGAACTTAGATTAAATTCTAGGTTCTTTTTTATTTATATGGAAGTTGGAATTAATATGTTAAAAAAATTATGCAGTTATGCAGGATGTAGAGAATTAGTAGACTATGCAGATAAATATTGTAGTAAGCATAGAGTTATAGCAGAAGAGTTACGGAAGCAGAATTATAGAGAGTATAAGGCAAGGCGTGAGGATAAAAAAGAACAAGAATTTTATAATAGTAAAGATTGGATAGCAGTAAGAGATTATGTGCTATCCTTTTATTGTGGGTTGGATTTGTTTGAGTGGTATATAAATAATAATATTGTTGGTGCTGATACTGTTCATCATATTGTAGAGATTAAAGATAATGGTGGTTGGGAACATCGTTTAGATTTTAATAATATGTTTCCTTGCTCTAAAGGTATACACAATGTTATCCATGCTGCTTATAAGCGAGGTGGCAAGAGTAAGCAGGATATGCAAAGGCTATTATTGGAGTTATGTAATAAATTTAAAGTAGAGTATAAATAATTTTTTTAAAGTCAAAGAAAGTGTAAATCAAATAACCCGCGGGGGTATGACAAATTTGTCAAAGCCTTGCAAGAGGTCGCATGTGCCATGTCACGTAAAAATTTTTGATATTTTTCCATCAGGGGGAGTTGAAAATAAAAAAATAGAAAGGTAGGTGATAAAATGCCTAAAATAAAATGTCCTGCTTGGCTTGATTTAGAAGCTAAAAAGGAATGGAAAAGAATTATTAGTGAATTGGAAGTTGATGGAGAAGAATTACAACAAATAGATATTAAAGCATTGGAAGGTTACTGCCAATCTTATGCCAAATGGAAAAATTGTGAAGAAACTTTACAAGAAGAAGGATATACATTTACTACACCTAATGGATATGTTCAGCAACGTCCAGAAATTGCAATTAGTAACAAAGCTTTAGCAGATATGAGAGCATGGGCAAAAGAATTAGGATTTACACCTGCCGCAAGAAGTAGAATGAATAAAAATAATTCCTCTATAAGTGGTGCAAATGATGATGAAGAAATGGAAGACATGGTGATTAAATAATGAATGAAGCTGATAAGTTATTAATTGCTAAAAATGTAGAAGAACAAACTAATTATAATTTAGATGCACTTATAGAAAAATTGAAAAAGAAATGGGATAATGACGAATTTTTTTATGATGAAACTGAGGCAAGAAAATTTTATAAATTTGTAAGTAAACTTCAGCTTGATAAGGGTAAAAAAGGGCAGACCATTAAGCTTTTAAAATTTCAATTTGTCACTTTGACAGAAATATTGTGTGTTAAAAATAAAGAAACTAAATTGAGAAAACACAAGGAATGTTTATTAGATATTGCCCGAAAAAATAGTAAGGGAACTATTACAGCATTAATAATAATTTATTTATATTTTACTGATGCTACGTTTGGAGCCGAGTATATCATCGTGGCAAATGATAAAAAACAGGCAAATAATTTATTTAATACTATAAATTTGATGATTAAAAATAATAAGACTCTTAAAAAGTATGTTAAGATAACAGAATCTACAAAGCAAATGTATAGAAAAGCAACTAATAGTTATTTAAGAGTATTGGCAAATGATGGAACAAACCTTGATAGTTATGCAACTTATATAATGGTGTGTGATGAAGCTCATGAATATAAAAATTCGGATGCCTACACAAAGCTGAGGACTGGTATGGGGCTATGGGATGAACCTCTATGTTTGATTACTACTACTGCATCAAGTGGACAAGACCCTCATAATTTAGAATTTGAATTTTACAATTATGCCAATGATGTAAAACAAGGTAAATATAGTGATAAAAAGTTTTATGCAAATATTTTTGAAGCAAAGAAGGAATGTGATTTGTTAGATGTTAAGGAATGGATAAATGCGAATCCAGCTATAGGAACATTTAGAAAAACAGAAGATTTAGAGGATTTTTTAGTAAAAGCAACTAGAATAAAATCTTTCCAGGCAAAGGCACGTAGGTTATATCTTAATCAGCATGTAGCCTTGGATGGGGAAAATGCTATAAATATGGCTGATTGGAAAGCATGTTTACGAGATGTAGATATAAATAGCTTAAAAGGAATGAAGTGTTGGTGTGGCTTAGATATGGCATTTATAAAGGATATTATTGCTTATGTACAATGTTTTTATGATGAAGATAATAATAAATTTATTATATATCCACATCTATTTACACCCAAAGAAACTCTGTTTGATAGAGCTGAAAGAGATAGCGTGAGATATGATTTATATGCTAAGAATAAAGATTTGCTGTTATTAAATGGATATTATGTTGATAATGAAGAATTGTTTAATTATATCGATGATTTGAATAATAAATATGCTTTTGATACTCAGGAAATTGCATTTGATAGATGGGGTAGTGGTGATATTAGAAGTAGACTTGAGAAGAAATATACGGTATTTTCCTTTGGACAAGGATATAGGGATATGAGTCCTTCCATAAGAGATTTTGAAATAATGATGCTAGATAAAAGATTAGTTATTGCAAATAATCCTTTATTAACATGGATGGCTTCTAATGTTGTAGCAACAGAAGACCCAGCGGGAAATGTAAAGTATGATAAATCAAAAGCTAAGAATAAAATTGATGGTATTATAGCTATGTTAATGGCTTTAAGTAGAGCAATTTATAATAATATAGGTGATACCTATGACCCAATTGCAGCATTAGAACAGATGGGATGGTAATAAATTCAATAAAACATGATAAGAAGGTGAAATATGAACAAATTAAAGGCTAAATTAGCCAGTTTTAAAGCAAAAATAACTATGAAAATACATAAAAAACTTAATAAAATAGCTAAAATAAAGGCTAATACAGTGGCAGATTTGTTTACTATATTAAGCCTTTTTATTATATTTGGAACTACTTTTATGCTAAATAAAGCGGTTGGAATGTATATTTTAGCAGCAGAATTGCTTATTGTCAGCTATTTTATAAGTAAAAAATGATGTGAGGAGGTGAAAAATTGTTTTGGGATAAAATGAAGGATGAAAAAAGAGCAGCGACAATGGATTGGAATACTTTTGTTAATTTAGATTGGAATAGTAACTATATTGGTACTGGTAGCACAGATATGGAGATGAAAGAATCTACATATTTTAAATGTATAAATAGAATTTCTTCCGATGTGGCAAAAGTTCCTCTTTTATTAAAGCAAAGTACCGAAAATGGAGAGGTGTTAGCCACTAAACATTATTTATATAACTTAATTCAAAATCCTAATCCCTTTATGAGTTCAATAGATTTTTTAAAAGCAATTGAAGCTGTACGTCAGCATCGTGGAGTAAGCGGAGCAATTATAAACAGAGATACGAGGGGGAATGTAAATGCTTTATTCCCTGTAGAGATTACAAGATTTGTAATAGATAATGTTGGACTAGCTAAATCTACAATGCAAAATCCAATTTTAGTTTATTATAGGTGTGGTCAAGATGGCAAAGAGTATACTGCATTATATAAAGATGTATTGGTATTTAAAAGTTTTACTATGGATGGAATAATATCTACGGCAGTAAAAGACAATCTTAAGGATACTATTAGTACAAACCAATCGGCGCAAAGTTACCAAGCCGATTTATTTAAAAGTGGTTTAACAGATAAAGTTGTTATACAAACTACGACAGATATTAAAGATAAGAATGAATTGGCTAAAATTAACAATAAGTTTAATATGCTTTGGGATAATGATACCAATAAAAGACTATTTCCAGTTCCCGCTGGCTTTAATTTGCAACCACTCTCTTTAAAACTGAGCGATGCACAATTCGCTGAACTAAGAAAAATGGGGCAAGTTGATATATGTACTAGTATGGGATTAATGCCGTGGCAAGTTGGGATAATGGATGGTTATAATAATAACTCTTTGGAGCAAAGCAATTTAAGTTATTTAAATAATACTTTGCTAATTTTGTTTGAATCCATTGAAGCTGAATTAAATTATAAATTGTTAACGGCACAGGATAGAGCCAATGGTTTTTATTTTAGTTTTGATGAGCAGACATTATTAAGGATGGATAGTAAGACGCAATCAGAAGTTTATACAAGCTATATTCAAAATTCAGTTATGACACCGAATGAAGTTAGATTGAAGCTTGGTATGGTTAAAGCTATAGATGGAGATGATTTATTAGCATCTTCTGGAACTTTAAAAATTAAAGACCTTTATCAGACTGCTAAAGATAATGCTAATGCGAAGGGAGGTGGACAGGTTGGATAATAAAACTGAATATAGAAAAATTGTATTAGATTCTGTTGAAACTAGAGCATTAGAAGATAATGGAATGGTTATTAGTGGATATATAACAAAGTTCAATACTATAAGCCAATTTATGGGATTCTATGAAACTGTAGCACAAGGAGCTTTTGATAAAACATTAGCAGATGGTCATAATATTTGGGGACTATATAATCATGATTTTGACAAGGTTTTAGGTAGTACAAAGACAGGTTCTTTGCAGTTAGAGGTCGATAATGTTGGTCTGAAGTTTACACTAACCCTTAACTCAAATATAAGCTATTCCAATGATGTATACCAATTAGTTAAATCTGGCGAAGTAGAAGGTTGCAGTTTTGGATTTATCTGTAATTCTGATAGCTGGAGTATGCAAGAAGATGGAAGCGACTTAAGAACTTTATTAGATGTAACTCTAATAGAGGTTACAATTACACCTATACCAGCATACCTCGATTCCGAAGCTAATACTAGAAGTTATAACTTACATATAAATGAACTTGAAAAACATAAAAATGATGAAATAAGAAAAAGAAAACTGGAATTAGAACTTGAATTATAGTTCTTTTTTTATATTCAAAATTAATTAATAAAAAATATTAACAAATAATGAAAGTGAGGATTTTTAATATGAATAGTGTAGAAATAAGACAGGCTATGGAAGCTAAAAAGGTAGAAATGAGAAAGTTTTTGGATGAAAACAAGCTCGATGAGGCTGAAAAGGTAAAGACTGAAAAGAGAGAATTAGAAAAGAAGTTAAAAATGACAGAAGAGCTTGAAGCAGAAGAAAAAAGAGATTTAGAAGCACAAGCTGAAAAAGATAATAAAGAAATAGAAGAAAGAAAGGATGTTAAGGAGATGGAAAACACAGAAAAGAAGGACATAACAGCAGAAGAAGCAAGAAGTTTTGCTGCATTTGTTAGAGGAGAAAATAGAGCATTAAGTGCAGGAGATAATGGTGGAATAATACCTACTTCTATTTCAAATAAGATACTTGAAAAGGTTAAGGAATTATCACCTATTTACAATTTAGTAACTGTTTATAACATATCTGGTGATTTAGTGTTGCCAAGATACGATGAAACTAATTCATCTATATCTGCTGCATATATCGACGAATTTACTGAACTTACAGAAGGTACTGGTAAGTTTACTACTATTAAGTTGCAAAGTTTTATAGTTGGTGTACTTGCTAAAGTATCTAAATCTTTAATAAATAAATCTGATTTTGATGTAACAAATTTTGTAATTAATGAAGTTGCAAAGAAGATAGCTCAATTTCTTGAACATGAATTGCTAGTTGGTACTGATGAAAAAATGACAGGTGTATTAGCGGCATCACAAACAATGGATTCTGCTGGAGTAACGATTTCTTTTGATGATATTTTTGACCTTGAAGCTAAGATACCAGACCTTTATTTACCTAATGCTTGCTTTATTATGCATAAGACTACCAGAACAGCATTAAAGAAAATAAAAAATACTCAAGGAGAATATATTCTTCAAAAGGATTTAACATCTCCATCTTCTTATTCTTTGCTTGGACATCCTGTATACACATCTGAAAATATGCCAGTTGTAGCAGCAGGAAATAAAGCAATAGTATTTGGAGATATGAGCGGCTTGGCAATGAAATTAACTTCTAATATACAGACCACTATTTTAACTGAGAAGTATGCTACACAGTATGCAACAGGCGTATGTGCTTATATCGAAGTTGATAGCGATATACAAGACAATCAAAAGTTAGCAGTATTAAAAGTAAAGTCTGCTTAAATGAAGGGTTAAATCCCTTCTATTTTTTAAGTAAAAATTAAAGAAGGGAAGTGATTGCATGACTTTAGAAGATGCTAAAAATTATCTTAGAGTTGATTATAGCGATGATGATATTTATATACAAAGCCTTATTGATACAGTACAAATATATTTGGATAGTTGCTGTGGTATAGCTTATAAAACAGATGTTAAGTTACTGAAATTGGCTGATTTAGCTATGTATAAATTGGTAAACGATATGTATGGTAATAAAAGCCAATATATAGACGGCAATATGCAAAAGGATAAAATAATTGAGAGTATATTTCTTATATTATCTCTTGTGGGTGATGCAGATGCTTAATATTAATGGTTTTAATCAAAGGATTAATATACAGAAAAGAAATATTATAAAGGATAAAGGTGTTCCCATAGATACATGGGATGATTATTATACTTGCTGGTGCTCTGTAAATAGTCTTTACGGCACAGAGCTATATAAAGCTTTGGAAATACAGCTTCAAAACATTATGCAATTTACTGTAAGGTACACCAAAGCCTTAGATAATTTGAATACCAAAGAATATAGGGTAGTTTGGAGCAATAGAAATTTTAATATTATAGCTGTAGATTATTTTAGCTACAATAAGGAAAAGATTGTAATCAAGGCTCAGGAGGTGTTGTAAATGGATATTATACAAACAATTGACACGGTATTATCTAATGTATTAACACCTTTAAATATCCAAAGTTTTTATGGTTGGTATGATTCCAATATAAATGATACTCATGTTACTTTTATACAGTTAAATGATAATGAAACGGATTTTGCAGATGATGAAGCAGAATCTGTTATTTATTATGTGCAAGTTGACATTTGGAGCCACGAAAATGTAGAAGATTTAAAAGTTACAATAAAAAATGCTATGAAAACTATTGAAAATTGCACATATGAACAGGGACAAGATTTTTATGAGCCTGATACAAAATTATTCCATAAGGCTTTAAGGTTTTACATACAGGATGTGATTGAAAGTTGAGTGCTGATTTTGAGGTAGAAGGATTAGAAAGTTTACTAAATAAGCTTGCGAATATGGGCAAAAATGGTGTGAATATACAAGATAATGCGTTGGTAGAAGCTGCACAACCAATATTAACAGATGCTAAAAACACAAAAGCTTTTGAAGACAGAACTGGAAAGCTCAGAGAGAGCTTAAAAATAAGCAAGGTAAAGAAAAACAAAGATGGTAAATTTGTTTGGGTTGGAGATATAGATAAAAAAGCTAATTATAGCTGGTATGTAGAGTATGGAGATAGCAAAAGACTTCCACGACCATTTCTGAAGCCAGCTTATGAAAAAAATAAAGGACAAATATTAGAAAAAATAAAACAAGCTATACAAAATGGCTTAAATGAAGAATAGAAAATAGGAAGGATGATAATTTATGAGTAGACAAATAGGTTTAAAAGATGTTAGTTTTGCAAAAATGTTAACTGATGTTTTAGCAGGTGCTACATATGATACGGTAAAAAAATATGAGAGGACATTATCTGCCAAGATAACTCCTAAATCAGATACAGAAACAGAATATTCAGATGATAATGTTGAAGATATAGTATCTCAATTTACAAGTGTAGATGTAGAAATAGAATTAAATCAATTATCGTTGGAAACTAGAGCATTTCTACAGGGTTCAAAAGTTGTAAATGGCATTTTGATTGAAAATAAAGACGATATTGCTCCATATGTTTATATGGCATTTCGTTCTAAGAAAGCTAATGGAAAATATAGATATGTGGCATTATTCAAAGGTAAATTTGAATTAACAGCAGATAACTTTGAAACACAGGCAGACAAAGTAAAATCTCAGACTGCAACCATAAAAGGTACATTTATGGCTAGAGATTTTGACGGAAACTGGAGACTTATAGGAGATGAAGATGCTAATGTTACAGATGTAACTGCATTAGCTAGTTGGTTAACTACAGTACCAACTATACCAGTAGCACAGCCATAGAGTAGGTTTTCCCTACTCTATATTTTAATAAAAATATAATTTGGAGGATGATAATATGGCTAATATTAAGGCTAAAGATTTAAAGAAAGCAAGTTTTGAAACATTTAAGTTAGGAAATAAAGAATATAAAATTGATATAGATTTTAATGTTTTTAGTGAAATGGAAGAAATATATGGTGATGATGCAAATATGCCAAAAATCCTTGATGATTTGGCAAATACAAAAGTAAAAGCCATAAGAGCATTAATATACGGAATTGTAAGGCAAGAGGACGAAAATATAACTCTTAAGCAAGTCGGTAAAATGATGAATAAAGAGTTTTTGAATGATATTGTTGGAAAACTTGGTAAAGCATTATTTGATACAATGCCTGAAAAAAAAGATGATGAAACAGAAAATTTGGGGGAATAGAAAGCCAAGCTGAATCTGATAATTGGGATTGGGCTTGGCTTTTGTATATATGGACTACTTTATTAGGATTTTCTGAAGAAAGTTTTTGGAAATCTACCCCTAAAAAATTGAACGCATTATACGAGATACATTGTGAAGTCAACGGAATAAAAAATGAAGAAGAAAAAGGCTATATAGACGATATTATTTTCTAGAAAGTGAGGTGAGAGTATGGCAGGAAATGAAGAATTGCAAGGTATGACCGTAAAGGTTGGAATAACTGATGATTTATTCACACAGGGCATAGGCAGAATTAATAAAGCTATGGGGTTATTACAAAGTGAATTTAAAGCATCTTCTGCAAGTATAAAAGGTTTTGGCAGCGATACAGATGGATTGAAAAATAAATCTGAGTATCTTAACAAAGCAATCGAATTGCAAAAAGCTAAAATACAGCAGTTACAAGATGGGTATTTAAAGGCTAAAACTGAAACTGGAGAATTTAGTAATGCGACTCAAAGCGCAGGAACTAAAGTTAATAATGCAGTAGCTTATTTAGCTAAAATGCAAAGCGAATTAAAAAATGTAGATACTGAATTAGCTAAAACAAGTAATGAAAGTAAAAAGATAGATTTTAAAAATGCTTTTGAGAAGGCTGGCACGAGCGTTGATAATACTAAAAATAAAATACTTAATGTTAAAAATGCTATAGTTGGATTTAGTGCAGCATTAGCTGGTGGATTTGGATTGGTAAAGTTTACAGAAAGTGCTATAGAAGCAGGAGATAAAGCTTATTTACTAAGTCAAAAAATGCATTTAAGTACAGCTGAGGCTACGCAATTAAATAGGATATTAAGTATTACAGGCACTGATGCAAAGCCTTTGATAAGTACAATAACTAATTTGGATAAATCTATTGGTAAAGCTGGTGATTCTGAGGATAAGAGTAATCAAAAAATTGAAGAAGCAATCCAAAAAAATAATGAAAAAATAGCTACATTAGAAAAAACAAAAAAAGTTACTGATGATGTAAAAAAGAAAATTGAGGATTTAAAAAAAGAAAATGATGAATACTCTTCTAAATTAAAAGAAAGTGATGAAGCTGTAGGAGCAAATACAGCAACTTTGCAGAAATATGGAATTACCTTAACAGATTCTCAAGGAAAGTTTCTTCCTATAAATGAACAATTACAAAGATTAAGTGATGCTTATAAAAAAGCCGCTGATTCAGGAAATGATGAAGCTTTCGTTGCGGATGTTCTAGGGGCAAAAGGTGCTCAGTTAGTTCCGCTATTAGAGCAGTATACAGAAGCGAAGGAAGAAGCCAGTAAAGTAAAAGGCATTGGGATAGACCCCGCACAGGCACATGAAACAGAAGAACAATTAAAAGTGTTAAAAATGCAAGTGGCTGCTACTGGTGGAGTAATGGCAAAATCATTAATTCCACTGGTTCAACAGATTTTACCTCCGCTTATTCAGTTATTTCAAGACCTCACTGTACAAATTAAAGAACATAAAACACAAATAGATAAATTTATTCAAAGTTCAATTCAAGTAGGTAAGGAACTAGGCTCAGTTTTTATGCCAATAGTAAAGGACTTGTTCAATTTTATTGCAAATCATGGCGAAGCAACTAAAAATATAATACTTGGCATAGGAATTGCTTGGGGTACTTTAAGCGGAGTAAAAGGCACTATAAACGGTATTACAACAGCTATGGACACATACAACAAAGCGACTACAATAGCTAAGAAAGCACAGGAAGTGTTTGGCTCAGGACTAGACACCTTGAAAATAAAAGCTATGTACATGGGAGATGGCATAAAAAAAGCAGCTACAGCTGTACTTGACTTTGGAAAACGAATAGGCGAAGCCGTTATAAATGTGGCAAGAATGACACTGGAACTAGGCAGGCAAGCATTAGCATGGATAGCTACAAAGATACAGATAGTTGCTACAACCATAGCAGAAGGTGCTTTAACATTAGCGCAGGCTGCCTTAAATTTAGTTATGAGCATGAACCCTATAACATTAATTATTATTGGTATTACTGCTTTAGTTGGTGCTTTTATATTAGCTTATAACAAAGTTGGATGGTTTAGAGATGGCGTTAATGAAGCGTTTAATAAAGTTAAAGAAACAGCTCTATGGATATTTAATGGTATTAAAGATTTTCTGAGTAAATGGGGATTGGATATTTTAACGGTGTTTGTTCCATTTCTAGGTATTCCGCTTCAGATTATTACACACTGGAATCAAATTAAGGAGTTCTTTGGAAACTTATGGAGTTGGATAAGAGAAAAAGTGTCCAGTATGTTCAATGTCCATATTCCATTGCCTCATTTTAAAATGACTGGCGAATTTTCTCTAGTACCTCCAAGTATGCCGAGCATAGGAGTAGATTGGTACGCTAAAGGTGGTATATTTAATAAACCAAGCGTAATTGGTGTAGGTGAAGCTGGTCGAGAGGCTGTAATGCCACTTGAAAATAATACAGGATGGATTGATGAGTTGGCAGGGAAATTAAGCAATAAGATTGGTATAGGTGGAGATTTAAACCTTACAATAGAAATGCCTATGGATGGACAAATAATAGCTAAAAAGACATTTAAATATACCCAAAAGGAATTGTTAAATGCTACTAGAGCTAATAATTTAAGCAGAGGAGGTAGATAGAATATGAAATACTTTTGCTTAATAGATGATATATCCTGCCTAGATTTAGGCTTAAAAATAGTTAATAGAGTAAATATACCAGTTGTACAAAGGGACACAGAAACTATAGATATAGAGGGCAGGAATGGAAGTTTAATAAGAGATAAAGGGCGGTGGGTAGACAAAGAAATAACTATCGCTTTTAATTTTGTAAATAGAGATAACTTTACCCAGCAATGCAGGCTAATTAGTAAGTGGCTAAGAGGAAATAAATTAAAATTTAGTGACGATATAGACGTTTTCTATAAAATTAAAAAAATTGAATGTGATGATATAGCTAGGAGCATGAAGTATAAAGGTAGCTTTAATGTTAAATTTACTGTAGACCCATTCGGATGGCTGGAGGATGGCTTAAACCCTATAATTTTAACTAATAGTCCAAGTGCACTTTTAAACCTCGGAACATGGGAAAGCAAGCCTATCATAAAAGTTTACGGTACTGGCAATATAACCTTATTTGTAAATTCTACAGAGATAGATTTAGCCAATGTAGACAGCTATATAATTATAGATTCTACTATAATGGATTGCTACAAAGACGGCTTTAATTGTAATAAGCAGATGAGCGGAGAGTTTCCAGTGCTTCAGGAGGGACAAAATTCTATAATATGGACAGGAAACGTAAGTAAAATAGAAATTACACCTAATTGGGTGTATTTGTAGGAGGTGAAATGATGCAGTATATAAAAAGAATTAATCTAGATATAGACAAGAATGTTAATGTGACTATAGATGCTAAGCAGAATGATACTAAGAGTAGATTTACAGAGTTCACTTTGTATAGCAATTCGGTGATTATGGACTTAACTAACCATACGGTTAAAATATTTGCAGTTAAAGCAGATAACAAGCTTATATTCAACAATGTAACGGTAGAAGATGCCGTAAATGGTAAGGTGCTTGTAGAACTTACTAGCCAAGCTTTAGCGGTAGTGGGGGCTTTAGAATGTGAACTTGCAATATACGGAAGTGATAGCAGCATATTAACCACTAAGACATTTACAGTTAATGTGTTAGAAGGTATTAGAAATGATAGTGCTATCCAAAGCACAAATGAATTCACTGCTTTATCTTCTGCTTTATCACAGACACAAAATTGGAATGACCAATTTACAAGCATATATCCTAACTTAGACCAAAAGTATAGCACTAGATTAAATGCTTTGGAGAGTATGCAGATTGGTTGCAGAAATTTAATACAAAATAGTGGATTTGAATATAGTGCTCCAGTTTGGTGGGGAACTGCTAATGGTGCAAAATCTACTGTAGACAATACTGTAAGCAAGGAAGGCATTTACTCACTTAAAATAGATACAACAAGCTACACAAATAGTTCAACTGGATTTTATGGCAATCTTCCTACTGTTAGTGGGAAAAAATATACTATTAGCGGCTGGATATATTCTCAAACTGCCATAAGTGCTATGGCTATAAATATAGCTAGAAGCGATTGGACAGTACAAACCTATGGAGCCTCAGATATACCAGCAGGAGTATGGACATATTTTTCTCAAACCTTTGTAGCTTCAGCAAGCTATTTAAGAATAGAAATATTTAAACTAAATGCAGTATATTGGGTAGACAATTTGAAGATGGAAGAAGGGGACAAAGCTACTACATGGAGTCCTGCGCCAGAAGATTCATTTAACTATACTGATAATGTGCAGATTGGTGTAAGAAATTATATAGTTGGTTCAGATTTTATTCAGCTAAATTCCGCCTATGCTGCAAGAGGTGGATACAGTATTGCAATAGACTCTAGTTCAACAGTAAGGTCATATAACTCTTTAAGAATAACGGCAACTACCGCAGGAGCGACTGGAATAAATGATTGGTATACCTATTTAACTGCTAGAGGATTATCCGCTGGAGCAACTTTTACATTAACTGTTTATGTAAAATCTCAAAACGGTTCAAATGTAAGCTTTCGTATCGGCGCGGGCTCATCATCTAATACAGTTACTCAAAAATTAGCACCCATTACATGGACAAGAGTTAATATCCAACTTACATTAGCAACA